>NZ_CAWUOL010000055.1:0-34472 GCF_963923915.1 Nodularia chucula CCY0103
ATTGCTGATTAGGCAAGTCCTCTTGTCAACAGGGTTTGAGATGCGCTGACCCTGGGTTAGCAATACTACCTACACCTTTAATGTTTTGGCTGTCATTTGCATTTCAAAAACGACTCGCACACCGTTATGCAGATGTGCGTGAAAAAGCGGGATTTATTAATAGTCGTTTAGTGAATAATATTTCAGGAATTGCCACAATTAAAAGTTTCACAGCCGAAAGTTACGAAACAAAAAGGGTGATATCTGAAAGTGAAGCTTATCGTCACAGTAACCGCAATGCGATCGCACTTTCCACTGCTTTTTCTGTGATGATCGATTTAGTAGTAGTTACAGGTGTTATCGCTACCCTATTTTTTGGTGGGGTTGCAGTAGCAAATAATCAGTTAACTGCGGGAACATACAGTTTTATGTTAGTCATGGTTCAGCAACTAATGTGGGCTTTTGCTGTGTTAAGCAAACAGGTAGATCCATATCAACGGGCGATCGCAGCTATTAATCGAGTTATGGGATTATTAGATACGCCTATAAGTATTCCCACAGGAAACGGTTTGTTACCAGCAGTACGCGGTGAAGTGCATCTGGATAATATCACCTTTGCCTACAACGGACACACCAATATACTGCAAAACCTATCATTGCATATTCCCCCTGGTGCAAATATTGGCATTGTGGGTGCAACTGGTTCTGGTAAAAGTAGCTTAGTTAAACTACTACTACGCTTTTACGAAGTCCAAAGCGGACAAATCCTAGTTGATGGTATTGATATTCGGGAGTTACAGCTGGAGGAACTGCGGCGCTGTATCGGTTGGGTAAGTCAGGATGTGTTTTTATTTCACGGTACGGTGGCTGAGAATATTGCTTATGGTAGTTTTGATGCTACTGAGTCAGAAATTATCCATGCTGCCAAGTTAGCTGAAGCTCATGAATTTATTCTGCAATTACCCCAAGGATACGATACTGTTGTCGGTGAACGAGGTCAAAAACTTTCCGGTGGACAAAGACAACGAATTGCGATCGCCCGTGCTATTCTCAAAGACCCAGCAATTTTAATTTTAGATGAAGCTACCTCTGCGGTGGATAATGAAACCGAAGCAGCGATTCAGAAATCTTTAGCTATCATTACCCAAAATCGCACGACTATAGCCATTGCCCATCGTCTTTCCACAATTCGCCACAGTCATTGTATTTATGTCATGGCTCACGGTCAAATTGTCGAGCAGGGTAAGCACGAGGAATTAATAAAACTTAATGGAATTTATACCAGTTTGTGGAACGTACAGTCTGGAATAACGTCATAAATATTAACTCCAGCCAATCCACTTACCCGGATTTGGTCTGGACTGTTCGGTGATTGAACCTACCCCAGTGCAAGATGTCAATTAAAAACTAAATTTTTTAATTATTTTGTGAGCATTAGTCAAGTTTAGATTTATAATAAAAAGCAAAGATAAAGATAACGTACACAAGAATAAGCTCATAGGCTAATCAAAGCTAGCTAGCTTGTTATTGCTGCCGATTTGAAAAGCAGCGTGTAGCTAGCAGCAAAAATAAAGCTGTGATGAACAACTAGCCAAAGATCGGACAAGTTGATTCCTCAGAGATGTTTAGCCACCTGCCTCAGCCAAATTGGGGTTAGGTAAAAAAGTGTATTTGTTTGTACATTCATTCTGGATAAAAAACTACTGGGAGTTAGCCGTGTCTAATCTTTCCTAGATTTGTAGTTTGACCTATTAAGTGAATCAATTAGGGCTTGCTGAGTTTAAGCACTGGTACTTAAGCTAATTTTGCAGTATCCCATAACTGGGATGTTGACAGCAAAGTTTATGCACTAAAATCCTCCACCTTCTCACACACTTCTATTGAGTTCAGTAACATGAAAGACTTTGATTGTATATTAAATATTTGCATCATCTCAGTTACCTATCTATCCAGTGTTTACTTATGGATAGCCTTTTCTCAACACTTAAACGAGTAGTTGACTATTATAAAATTGATAGCAACACAAATTTTATTGAATGACTAGAGGCAGGTCTTGCAGAAGTAGTCATCAGAGATTTGTGTGCAAATTATTTTAAATATTCAGTAATTATACTGCAAGAAGATTGCGAACCAATCCTCAACCCTCAGCGAAGTTTGACAACCCGTCTTTTGACAAATCCACAAACTTAAGGTAAATTTCCGCACTAGAAACCTGCCGTCGGAATTTATCAAAATGCTAGATTTGTCACTCATCACCATCCTGGGATTTCTGGGCAGTTTTGGACATTGCTTTGGGATGTGTGGACCTTTGACTGTGGCATTTTCCCTGTCTCAGCAGCAAACAGCAGCAGGTGAAAAAATACCGAACTCGTGGCAACAGCAATTCAAATTTCATCTCTTACTTAACCTGGGAAGAATATTGAGCTATGGTTTAGTTGGTGCTGCTATAGGAGCGCTGGGTTCAGTATTAGTACAAGGTGGTCAGTTTGCGGGTGTAGGTAGTGATTTCCGGCGATGGATGGCAATTATTACAGGTGTAATGCTGATTTGGTTTGGCTTAGGACAAGTAACACCCGACTTGCTGCCGAGAATACCTCTATTACATCCCTTACTCAAAGGACGTTTACATGAACGTTTGAGTACAGCAATGCTGAAACTGTCCTACCAAACTAGATGGTGGACACCGATGCTTTTAGGCATGACTTGGGGTTTAATGCCTTGTGGTTTTTTATATGCTGCCCAAATTAAAGCTGCGGAAACTGGTAATTTATGGCTGGGTACAGCCACCATGCTGGCTTTTGGTATTGGGACTCTACCCACCATGCTGGGTGTAGGTGTCTCTACCTCTTTAGTCAATAAAGATAGGCGGAGTCAGTTATTTCGCTTGGGTGGGTGGGTGACACTTACCATTGGTGTACTGACTTTGTTACGGACTGGTGATACAATGGTAGATTACAGTGGACACGCCGCTTTACTCTGCTTAATGTTGGCACTAATTGCCCGTCCCATTAGCCGCCTATGGGCTTCACCTTTGCGTTACCGTCGGGGCTTAGGCGTGGGTGCTTTTGTCTTGGCTGTAGTTCATACTACCCACAGTATTGAACATTTGTTACAGTGGCAATTTGCGGCTTTCTGGTTTTTACCGGCAGATTTTCAGTGGTCTATGGTTGCGGGTGCTGTAGCATTAGTTTTAATCACCCCGGCGGCTTTGACAAGTTTTGAATCACTGCAAAAATATTTAGGTAAGCTTTGGCGATATATTCATCTATTGAGTGTACCGGCTTTGCTCTTAACTGCGATTCATGCTGTGTTGATTGGTTCCCATTATTTCGGTTCCTTGCAGTTAACATGGGGCAATCAGTTGGCAGTATTTTTACTGGGAATTGTGACTATCGGTGTGTTAGTTGTCCGTTCACGTTGGTTTTGGTCAAAGTTAAATATAGAGAAGTTTTATGTACCCCCAATTAAATCGTAGTAGTAAGTATTTTCTTTGGTTATTTGTGAGTTCTTTATTCATATCGATTACCACAGCTCATCCCATTTTTGCCCATCAGGTGCAAATATCTGAAGATGTGGGTGCTACTATCCACATTGAACCGAATGATAATCCTCGTGCGGGGGAACCTACCCAAGCTTGGTTTGCTTTGACTCGTAAAGGTGGCCAGGTGGTTCCTTTAACAGAGTGTGATTGTGAATTATTGATTTATGCTGAACCCCACACGCCGGGGGAACCAGCTTTAATTGAGCCATCTTTAGAACCTGTAGCGGCTGAACGTTATCAAGGTATTCCGGGTGCAGAAATTACTTTTCCTAGACCGGGAAGGTATCAGTTACAGCTTATTGGTAAGCCGGCGACTGAAGGGAGTTTTCAACCGTTTAAATTTGAGTTTGAGGTGACTGTGGCGGGTGGAACAGTCCGAAATCCCGAAAATGTGCCAGATAACAATAATGGAGAGAGTGAATCTGAAGGTGTAACATTTGGCTTTAGTTTTAATTTATTTACGGTACTGGCTGTGGCGAGTGTTCTAGTTTTGGCTATTGTGTTTTTTGTGGCGAAGATGCGGAAAAGGGGATAAGGGAGAAGAGGCAAGGGGGCAGGGTGCAGGGTGCAGGGGGGAAAGTTCCTAGTCCCCAATCCCCAATCCCCAATCCCCAATCCCCAATCCCTTTTACTGGTGTCGCTGTTGATGCCACTGCCAAGCATGAGTGACAATATCTTTGATATTGGGGTATTGTGGTTGCCAGTTGAGGATTTTTCTGGCTTTTTCGCCGCTACCAATCAGGGATGGAGGGTCTCCGGGACGGCGATCGCATTCTTCTACTGGTATACTCAATCCGGTAACTGCTTGTGCAGCTGCAATCACTTCTCTGACGGAAAACCCGTTACCATTACCTAAGTTAAAAACTTCGCTGTCGCCATCTTCTAAGAGATATTGCAATCCTAAAACATGGGCATCGGCTAAGTCGCTGACATGAATATAATCACGAATACAAGTACCATCGGGGGTAGGGTAATCTGTACCAAAAATGGAAATAGATTTTCTTTTACCTAAAGCTGTCAGTAAAACTAAGGGGATTAAATGGGTTTCTGGTTGATGATCTTCCCCTAGTAAACCATCGGGATGAGCGCCAGCAGCATTAAAATAGCGAAAACGCACTGATTTTAAACCGTAAGCTACATCAAAATCAGACAGAATCCGTTCTACCATCAGTTTACTAGCGCCATAGGGATTAATGGGATGCTGGGGATGGTTTTCGGGAATGGGGACGATTTCTGGGACTCCGTAGGTGGCGCAGGTGGAAGAGAAGACGAATTTTTTAATAGAGGCCGCCACCATTGCTTCTAAAAGGGTTAAAGTACCCACAACATTATTACGGTAATATTTAGCTGGATCGGTGACTGATTCCCCTACATAGGCGTAGGCGGAAAAGTGGATCACGGCAGTAATATTACGGGTTTTAAATAAATCATCCAACAAGGGGCGATCGCCTGTATCCCCTACTACCAATTCTACCTGCAAAACCTTTTCTACCAAATCTTGATGTCCATAAACCAAATTATCCAGAATGATCACTTGATAACCGGCTTGCTGGAGAGCAAGTACAGTATGGGAACCAATATATCCGGCTCCCCCCGTAACTAAGATGCTGGGCTGTTCAGAAGACATAGTTTTTCCTTGGGAATTGACAACGATTAAATTAGTTAACTTTACTGGTGCTACATTACTCATCTAAAAAATGAGAAATAATAGACTCATTGTGAAAAAATTGCACTAAAATCACTACGACGGTAGTCTGTGGTAATAGGCTAGAGGTATTTGCTCTCAAGTAATAGTACGATTACAATTTGACGAGAAAATACATCTTATGCCGAAAATATCTAGGCTAACCCTTACAGGTGTGTCAGTTGAAAATGGAGGAAACTCCTGTTTACAACTGGCTCACAGCACCAGAAAATTTGAGAGTTAATCTATGTTCCTATTGCTAAGTCGAATACTGCTGTGGCTGTTGATTGGCACTGTTATATACTCTCTGTTCCAAAGATTCTATCCTTCTGGAACCTTTGTGGGGAGATTAGTTTTAGTGATTGTGTTGGTTGTCCTAGCTTCGTCGTTTATTAACCCTAATGAACCAGCTGTGGCTTCTTTGTGGCGGGTAGTATCATTTCCCCTCAAACCTTTGGGGGCTTCTATTTTGCTCATGATGTTTGCTGCTCAAAAGATTAAAGGGGGTGGGATAGATCAACCAGGTGGTTATTTGCTCGGTTGGTCGTTGACTATTTTACTGTTGGCGAGTACACCTGCGATCGCTTACTTTCTGGTGAGAGTACCCGTAGCAATAGTTGGTAGTCCCAATTTAGCAACGCAGCAAATTCTTCAGAATCATCGCCTAGTTTCATCTCTGAAGCTAAACGCCTCCTACCCAGAGGCTCTGGTGGCTTGGAATCCAGCTACTACAACTCCAATTATTTCTGATGTAGTGGGTAATACTCCTGTGCTAAATCCACAACCAGTTGATGCCAAAATAGCATTCAATTCTTTAGGTGTTAACATTCCACCTTATCTATTGCAAACTCCTTTTGAACAAGAGATTGCTACTCGCGGATTGCGAATTGAAGACTTTGTACCCAGTGCAGAAACTCTGCAACTAACAACTCAAGTTTGGGAAAGTTATCTCAACCAAATTTACTTTTTCTTACGTGGTACTCAAACACCTACCTAAAAAAGTAGTTTTAATCAGAATGGGAACCACAGAAATAGACAATTTATCGGTCTGCATCTGTGGTTCAGTTTCTATTCGTTACAGTAGGATAGGGCGGACTGCCGAAATTTCGATCAATTCAATGTTAGATAATTAAGTTGCAATATCCCTTTAATGGCAGAATCTCGACGAC
The DNA here is from genome assembly GCF_963923915.1 of Nodularia chucula CCY0103. Lineage (NCBI taxonomy): Bacteria > Bacillati > Cyanobacteriota > Cyanophyceae > Nostocales > Nodulariaceae > Nodularia > Nodularia chucula. The sequence continues at coordinate 6,374 of NZ_CAWUOL010000055.1, forward strand.
TTGCTAAACTCGGTACTTATTTACGTCCCTATTGGCGGGAAACTACATTAGGGATTCTCGCTTTATTATCTGTTAATGGGCTGGGTGTTTATATCCCCTGGTTAATTCGTTCAGCCGTTGACCAACTTTCAGACAACTTTAATTTCAATCGAATTTTATATTATGTAGTAGCAATTGTCTTGCTCACTTCCTCAATGTGGCTGATTCGGATGGCTTCCCGGATTTGGATATTTGGGGTCGGAAGACAGGTAGAATTTGACCTCAAACAGCGTATTTTTCAACATTTACTGCGGCTAGAACCTGCCTATTTTGCGACTAATACTCCTGGAGATTTAATTAGTCGTGCTACTAGTGATGTGGAAAATATCAGGAGATTGTTGGGTTTTGCAGTGCTGAGTTTGGCAAATACTGTGTTTGCCTACATTTTGACTTTACCAGTCATGCTAGCAATTAATGTGAATCTGACACTGGCTTCTTTGGCTGTGTATCCTTTTATGTTCTGGTTGGTACATCTGTTTAGTAACCGACTCCGCACCGAACAAGGTATAGTCCAACAGGAATTATCCGACATCAGTGATCTGATTCAAGAGGATTTAAGCGGGATCGCACTAATTAAAATCTACGCCCAAGAACAAAATGAGCGTTGGGCTTTTGCACAAAAAAATCAGCAGCTATTGGCGGCTAACCTGCAATTAGCTAAAAGTCGCAACATCCTGTTTCCTTTAATTGGTGGTTTAGCTAATATCAGTTCTCTGGTAATTATCTGGCTGGGAGCGACACAAATATCCAATGGAACCCTAGCTGTGGGCGATTTTTTGGCGCTGCTGATTTATGTAGAACGTCTAGTTTTTCCCACGGCTTTGTTAGGTTTCACTATTACTGCTTATCAACGGGGTGAAGTCAGTATTGACCGTCTGGAGTCGATTCTATCTGTAGAACCGCAAATTAAAGATGCAGCCGATACGATACATTTACCCAGAAATGAGGTTAAGGGAAAGCTGACGGCGGAAAATCTCACCTACACTTATCCTGGGGCTGAAACTGCGGCTTTAAATCAGATTAATTTTACTCTGTTCCCTGGGGAAACGGTGGCGATTGTGGGGGCGATTGGTTCTGGGAAGTCAACTTTAGCCAATGCGTTACCGCGTTTGTTAGATATTGCACCGGGACAGTTGTTTCTCGATGGTGTGGATATTACTAAGATATCATTGGCGGATTTACGTCAGGCGATCGCCTACGTTCCTCAAGATAGTTTTTTGTTCAGTACCACAATTAAAGAGAATATCCGCTATGGCGACCCAGTAAGTGAGTTACAAGATGTGGAATCTGTGGCGAAACTAGCCCAAATTGATGCAGAAATTTACAATTTTCCCGATCAATATGAAACTATTGTCGGGGAACGGGGTATAACTCTTTCTGGTGGACAGCGACAACGTACCGCCTTAGCTAGAGCGATGTTAGTAGAAGCGCCCATCTTAATTTTAGATGATGCCCTTTCTAGTGTGGACAATCAAACTGCTACAAAAATTCTGGATAATCTTGCTAGTGGTGTGAAACGGAAAACCATAATCTTTATTACTCATCAGCTATCTGCTGCGGCTAGTGCTGACCGAATTTTGGTGATGGATAAAGGCCAAATTGTCCAAATGGGGAATCACTCAGAACTAGTGCAAACAGAAGGTCTGTATAAAAGTTTGTGGAGTCAGCATCAAGTAGAAGAATTATTACACTGAAGCGCAAAATCAGCAGGTGCATCTCAAAATTGGCTCAGTTGCACCTGCTAAAAATTAGACTTTCAACAGGGTGACGGCGATATTACCGGAGAAACAAACATCAACATCACTCCCAGGAGTGCGATCGCGTTGGCTATATTCCCCCACATAATAAAAATTATCGCCATCCATGCGATAGTTTATAGGTAAAGGTTTAGTACAAGGTTGACAAAAAACCATCTCCGGCTGCGGATCACCCGGTTGTAAATGTGGCAAATTCACATTCCAGAAACTTCCCGGTTCCAAGGGACGGGGGAGTAAATCGGCTAAAATTTCAGCAGTTAACTGAGTAGCCATTTCCCAATCAAAACTGAGCTTACCTTTGCGATATTGAGAAATTGCAATTCCGGGAATATTTTGGGTAGCAGCTTCCCGCACCGCCGCCACAGTCCCAGAAATATAAGCATCTACGCCCAAGTTTCCCCCAGCGTTAATACCGGAAAGCACAAACTTAATATCTCGGCAAATGTGGCTAGTAGCAATTCTCACACAATCAGCCGGAGTCCCGGCGATCGCATACTTGTTTTCCGAACGGCGTTGCAAATGAATTGCAGAAGTAGTAGTAACTTGATGCCCACATCCTGATTGATGGTCTTTAGGGGCGGCAATCATGACATTTTGATCATTTATAGACTGAAACAACGCTTGAATGCCAGGAGCATCAATACCGTCGTCATTGGTGAGCATTATAGTCATATTGGGGATTGGGGACTGGGGATTGGGGATTGGGGACTGGGTTTTATATCAAGTCCGGTTGAATCATTACGAAACGCGAAAACCTGCCAAAACTTTGCTTTATCTCCCCTCCTCGCTTGCGGTCTGGGGTTGGGGGTGGGGTGACATGATATTAGCTACTCAAAGCCTTAAAAAACCGTTGCAAACCTTTCAATACACTTGGCTTTTTCGCAGGTGTACCATCTGCGGCTGTTTGCGGTTGTCCCATAATCAAATCCAACTCATCACCGGTGGGTCTTTTGGGTAATTCCGCCACCTTTTCATACTCGCCATTGGTTTCTACCCATACCTCCCATAAACCGGGATAGCAGCGAAATACAGCAGTGGTATCATCCACAGGACGCAGGTAGTAACAAGATTCAATAGTGCTAATGAAACGCTGGCGGGTTTGTCTGGCTGTATAACCAATCCCCACCACTCCAGAATCTTCTAAGCGGGGATTTAACATGACAAAAGGGCGATCGCCTATATTTTCGCATAACTTTTCCACTTGGGGAACTTCCACCGCAGTGGGAGAAATAAATAAGAAAATCTCATCTTCTGGCTGAATTTTTGACTGTAGGGAAGCCGCCCTTCCTGTACCGATATCCACAATTTTAAAAGGTGTATCAGACCAATCACGTTTAGCTAAAGCCGCCGCACCAGCATCAGGAAAGAAAACCTTGAGGCGGGAATCATATTCTGCAAACACTGGCAAAAATTGCGCCGCCACGGGCATGATTTTCAGTTCTGGGAACAAAAAGTCAACTTGTAACCGATTATAGCCATCTACAAGGGCTGCTTGGGTGGCTATGCGAGATTGTGCGATCGCTTCTTCAAGACTTTTAGGAAGTTCAGACATATTCTATCCATGAGTTTAGCTTCTACTCCATTGTTTCAGCATTTTCGGCAACAGCAACAGATAAAACTCAACATCACAAACCTTTTAACCCAATCCCCAGTCCCCAGTCCCCAGTCCCCAATCCCCAGTCCCCAGTCCCCAGTCCCCAATCCCCAATCCCCAGTCCCCAGTCCCCAGTCCCCAGTCCCCAGTCCCCTTTACTCGGATTTCTCCCCTCCGAACTCCATCTGAAACGCTAAAAACTGTTCCTGATTAATTCTCCCCACCCGATAAAGAGTTTCTGTAATTTCCCCCAAAGTGAAAACAGAATGCGCCTGATAACCATTATCTAGCAATCGCGCTTTCACACCTTGTTCATGGTCAATCAACACCACAATATCCCGAACATTCAAACCTGCTGATTGCAACTTCTCAGCACCTTCCATCACACTTTTACCAGTAATCAAAATATCATCAACCACCACCACAGTTTCACCAGCATCAAAATTACCCTCAATTAACCTGCGGGTTCCATGTGCTTTTACCTCCTTGCGGGGATAAATCATCGGACAATGAAGACGCAAAGATAAACCAGTAGCAGTAGGTAAAGAACCGTAAGGAATACCCGCCAACCTATCAAAACTTAGAGAATTTAAAATCTCCTCATAAGCCATCAGAACTAGATGAAAAACTTGGGGATTAGAAATAATTTTCCGTAAATCAATGTAATAAGGAAAAGTAGCCCCCGACGCTTGGACAAAATTTCCAAACATAATGCAACCAATATCATAAAGTTGCAAAATCAAATCTTGTTGCGAGTGCTGATTCACAACAGAAACATCAGGAACCCAGACATCACAGCTAGAAGCATCACGGACAATTTTAGTTTTTGCCAGATTAATTTCAGCACATAAAGCCTGAATACTTTCTCTTAAATTTGGTTGACTCAACATATCTTGAGGAACCGGAATCAATAACCCATCATCCTCAGCATTCAAACCAGCCTCTAAAATTTGATGAAAATTACTACCCTCAGCCCAAATACTGCGCGCCATAATCATTCTTTCCGGTGCGATCGAACGAATAAGCGCCATCACTTCCGGATTTGTTGTTCCTACTTCCAACGCCAACTGTTCTGGAGTTCCCCAATTTTTCGACTCCTTCACCACCTGTAAATAAAGCGGCGCATCATTGCTAGGATATTGTTGTAAAGATGCAGCACCTAAATTAGAAGTACAACATAAAATAAATACCGCCTTATCAGGATAAACTAAAAACGGTGCTACATGATCTTGACCTGTGTAGGGACTAAGAGTAATTGCATCTACATTCCATTCTGTAAACACGGTGCGCGCAAAAACTGTACTGGTATTTAAATCACTATGTTTTGCATCTAAAATAATGGGGATATGACTGGGAATAGTCGCCAAAACTTTTTGTAGTAATTCTAAACCCCGAACCCCTAAAGCCTCATAAAATCCTAAAGTTGGCTTATATGCACAGACAAAATCAGAAGTTTCTCTAATAATAAATTCCAACCACTGCTGCAAATCAGAAATTACATCCTCAGATTGATAATCAGCAGACATCATTTCAGGATTAGGGTCAAGTCCTACAAAAAGTATACTTTCACTTTGGGATATACTAGTCTGTAACTTCTGTAAAAAATTCATCTTAATAATTACCTAAATAAAACACATGAAGAATTAAAAGTTCGTATTCATACCAATTTTTTATGAGGATACGCTGACTTATAGGAGAAACAAACCACAAAGTACGCAAAGTACACAAAGAAAGAGAAAAAAAGAAATTCAGCGCAGCTGTACATGGAAATTTGATCAGGACTTTAGTTTTTACTATCTCTTCATTCTTCTTCCCTTTCTGATTTCTTTATGTACTTCTCTCGAAGAGAGACGGTTCGCTAATGCAGTTTATTTTGTTTCCACCTCTCTAAAGTCCAGCAAACCAGTCATAACCCTGATCTTCCCAATAACCCTTAAATAGAGATAAACCACTCACTAGGGAAATTTGCGTTACCCACTTACTTTGCTTATAACCGAGTTTAATAGGTGAAGCTAAACGTAAAGGCGCACCATTATCAACAGGTAAAAGTTCCCCATTTTTCTCATAAGCTAACAAAGTTTGAGGATGTAAAGCTGAAGCTATATCCCAACTTTCGTAGTAACCATCAGCCGATTTAAAATAAGCAAATTTGACATTAGCTTGAGGTTCCGCAAGAGCAATAATTTCTCGCAGACATACACCACCCCACTGCACAATAGCCGCCCAACCTTCCACACAAACATGGCGAATAATCATGGAACTTTGCGGTAAAGCGTGAATTTCTGCTAAAGTGAGACTGAGAGGATTGTTAACTTCACCATCAATAATTAGACGATATTTATCTGGGTCAATAATTGGTGTACCTCTAAAAGTATTAACTATTAACTTCTCTGGTTGAATTTCACTCAGAGAAAATTCTGGTACAGGCTTTTGGGGATTAAATATTAATTCTCCCACTTTGCGATTTAGGGGTTCAGAAAGTGGACCAACTATATCTTCAAATAGGGGTGTCCCACAGCCACCTAGCAGTAAACTTAAGCTGGATAACCCGGAAACTTTGAGAAATTGACGACGTTGTAAATGATCAAAATTCATAGATTTTTAGTAAGTAAGAAGGAATATAAATTATTTTGAGGGTGTATTATGGACTTGAGTATTAACGCAACGATAGTGTAGGCGATCGCCTTGTACCATTTCTGTGTAAAGCTGCGCTGAATTTATTTCTTTCTCTTTGTTTCTCTTTCTTTGTGTACTTTGCGTACTTTGTGGTTCGTTCCTTTCTCCTATAATTCAGCGCATCCTCATAAAGAATTGGTATTACCAAAACATTGATTCTGTAAGTTGATCACCACCAGCTTTTTTACCTAATATCCAATGAACAAATGTAAATATAATTACCATTGGCACTGAGGAGAAATGCACAATTCTTAATGCTTGCCAATCGCCGAACATTTCCACAATCCAAGGGAATTGAGCAGGTTTATACATCCCAATCCCTGTGAGTAATGCTAACAGTAAAATGGGGATAATTGCGGTATAAATTATCCGATGCCAAGCATAAATTAACCGCCGGGAATTTTGAGTTTTTTGTAATGCTTTGATGTCATTTACACCCACAAATCTCCGTCGCCAGCGTCGAGTAATTAAGACATAAATTCCATACCACAGCAGATTTAGGGAAAATAACCACATAGCTGCAAAATGCCAATGTCTACCCCCCGCTAACCAACCTCCCAAAGTAAATATAGGGGGAATGTGTAAACCAGCACGTCCACCAAATACAGGGTTAGCATTGTAAATTTGTAACCCACTAGTGAGCATGATAAACAAACTAATGATATTTACAGAGTGGAAAATCTTCGCACCTATAGCTTGAATATGTAACTGGCGCTGGGGAGTGGGAATACTTGAAGTCATTGGTTATGGCTGGGGAGTGGGGATTTAAAATATAAAATTTATAAAGGTTAGCTTGAAAACCCCTGAGAAATAGCAACGCAGTTGCGTTTTTCGTGCTTTAGCCAGGGTGATGAAAAGCAATTAGCATGTTTTAACCTGCCTGTGAGTCAATCTCTTTGCTGTGCAATGTAATTCTTGACTGCTTCAGTCGAAATATTACCAGCCGTTGAGACAAAATAGCTAGGTGTCCACAACGTAGGAAGTTTTAGTAATTCTGGAAATTCCTTTCTTAAGTTATGTGATGCCCTACCTTTAATTCTTTTAATCATGGTCGATGGGTCATCCGTGGGTTTTGCATTTAAAAACAGGTGAACATGATCTGAAATAATTTCCATTGGGATAATTCGCCATCTATTGTCTGTTATATTGTATAGTTAACATAATCAATAATCAATAATCAATAACCATGTATGGATGTCAACAAGTATTGCTTTCTCCCGACAAGGAGTTAAAAGCAATATTAGAGTTTGTTTGCTCTGAATCAAATAAACTAACCAATTGTGCAATCTACTATGGCAGGCAGATTTGGTTTAAGTGTCATGGCTATTTGGGTAAGTTTGACTTAATCAATGAGTACAAAGCTAACCCTCATTATCAAGTGTTGCACTCACAAGTTGCACAGCAAACTTTACTTTCTGTCAGAGAGAGCTTTAAATCTTTTTATGAGCTTGATAAAAAGTATCGTCAGGGTGAGTTAGAAGATAAACCAAAGCCACCAAAATACAGAACCAAGGGCGGTTTATCAGTTGTCAGTTACCCAAAACAAGCCTTAAAGCTAATAGATAATCAAATTCAAATACCACTAGGGTTAACTGTTAACCGTTGGTTTGGTATCAAGAATTTTTCAATTACAATGCCTTCTAACATTAAGTTTGAAGATATTAAGGAGTTAAGAATACTTCCTCGCAATGGTTGCCTTTATGCCGAGTTTGCATACAGAGTTAAGCCTGTAGCTACTAAGCTAAATTCAAAACTAGCACTTGGGATTGACCCTGGTGTAAACAATTGGTTGACTTGCGTTTCCAATCTTGGAACAAGTTTTATTGTCGATGGACGAAAACTTAAAAGTCTAAACCAGTGGTACAACAAAATAGTATCTAAGTTAAAAGAAGGCAAACCTCAAGGTTTTTGGAGTCAGCGATTAGCCCATATAACTGAAAAACGGAATCGCCAGATGAGGGATGCTGTCAACAAAGCGGCAAGAATTGTAATTAACTACTGCATTAGTCACGGAATTGGTAATATTGTTTTTGGCTGGAATAAAGGCAATAAAAATGGCATAAATATTGGTTCTCAAAATAATCAAACATTTGTGCAGATTCCTACCGCAAAGCTAAAAGAGAGAATATCTCAGTTGTGTCAAATCTATGGTATTAACTTTGTAGAAACAGAGGAGAGCTACACTAGCCAATCTAGCTTTTTAGATGGCGATACTGTACCTGTATTTGGCAATAAGTCAGAAGGGTGGAAATCGTCAGGAAAGCGAGTGTTTAGAGGTCTTTTTGTCACAGCAAAAAGTATCAAGGTCAACGCCGATACTAATGGATGTGCAAATATTTTAAAAAAGGTAAAGGAACAGCTAAATTTAGATTTAGCCAAGACTGTTAGGGGACTTTTGACTGTCCCACAGAGAGTTTTTCTCTGGAAGAATAACTGTAAAAAGCTAGGAACGATGGCTAAAGCCTCCTTCGTAGCATCAGTTTGAATCCCCGGTCATTCATGCCGGGGAGAGTCAACTTAATCATAGCTTTTCCCTACTCTCTTCTTTCTGCCTTCGTGCCTTTGTGTTGAAAAAATAATAAGATGAACCACTAAGACAATAAGAAGCGCAATTTTAAGCAGTGGAAAGACTATTAAGGATAGCCAGAGTTATTGATATCTGTACTGAACGCATTGGCAAATTCACCGGTTGGCTGGTACTAGTCATGGTGATACTTGGTGTAGGGAATGTTTCCGGGCGATACTTGGGAAGGTTTATTGGCATTAATTTAACTTCTAATGCATATATAGAAGCCCAGTGGTATATTTTCGATTTAATTTTCTTGTTGGGTGCAGGTTACACCTTAAAGCACAATGAACACGTGCGAGTTGATGTGTTTTATAGCAATTGGCCGCCTCGACGCAAAGCCCTAGCAGACTTACTAGGAACAGTATTCTTTCTCATTCCCTTCTGTATCATGGTGATATTTTTTTCTTGGGATACCATCGTGGCTTCCTGGCAAATTCTGGAAACATCACCCGATCCTGATGGTTTACCCCGCTACCCCATCAAAACTATGATTATTGTTTCCTTTGTGCTGTTGATTTTACAAGGGATTTCTCAAATCATCAAAAATTTGGCAATTCTTCAAGGTAGACTCGCACCCCAGGAGGAAAATCATGACACTGGATTATGAATGGCTGGGGCCTGTGATGTTTGCGGGGGCGTTAGTGCTGCTATCCCTGGGATATCCTGTAGCTTTTTCTCTGGGTGGGGTGTCGCTTTTATTTGGCATCATCGGGATTTTATTGGGTGTATTTGACCCGGTGTTTCTCACTGCTATGCCTCAGCGCATTTTTGGCATTATGGCAAATTATACTCTGTTGGCTATCCCTTACTTTATTTTTATGGGGTCAATGCTGGAAAAATCTGGCATAGCTGAGAATTTGCTAGAAACAATGGGGATTGTGTTGGGGCGCTTGCGTGGCGGACTGGCTTTAGCTGTGGTGTTGGTGGGGGCGCTGTTGGCTGCAACTACTGGGGTGGTGGCTGCAACTGTGGTGGCTATGGGTTTAATTTCTCTGCCCATTATGCTGCGCTATGGATATAACAAACAATTAGCTACGGGTGTGATTGCAGCATCGGGGACTTTGGGGCAAATTATCCCGCCGAGTGTGGTGTTAGTGGTACTGGGTGATCAGTTGGGAATTTCTGTAGGTGATTTGTTTATTGGTTCCCTGATTCCCGGTTTGATGATGTCGGGGGCTTTTGCTATTCACGTCCTGATTGTGGCATTTTTAAAGCCAGATTTAGCCCCGGCTTTGCCTGCTGAGGTGAGGGAAATTGGCGGTAAGGCTTTGGGAAAACGGATCATTCAGGTGATGTTACCGCCGTTGATTTTGATTTTATTGGTTTTAGGAAGTATCTTTTTTGGCTTTGCGACACCGACTGAAGCGGGTGCTGTGGGTTGTGCTGGTGCGATCGCATTAGCTGCTGCAAACCGTCAATTTACCTTAGAATCTCTGCGTCAGGTGTGTGATACTACTTTAAAAATCACCAGCATGGTGCTGTTTATTCTCTTGGGTTCCACAGCCTTTAGTTTAGTATTCCGGGGTTTGAATGGCGATCAATTTATGTTCGATGTCCTGGCGAATCTTCCCGGTGGCAAAATCGGCTTTTTGATTGTCAGCATGACAACGGTATTTATTCTCGGCTTTTTTATCGACTTTTTCGAGATTGCCTTTATTGTTGTACCCCTATTTGTGCCAGTAGCCGAACAATTAGACATTGATTTGGTTTGGTATGGTGTGATTTTAGGGGCAAATCTGCAAACATCATTCCTTACACCTCCCTTTGGTTTTGCCTTGTTTTACCTACGTGGTGTCGCACCTCCAGAAGTCACAACATCGGATATTTATCGGGGCGTTATCCCGTTTATTTTGCTGCAAATATTAGTTTTACTATTAATTATCATTTTCCCCGGTATTGTCAGCTTTTTACCGAATCTGGGAAGGTGAAAATTGGGGATTGGGTATTGGGGATTGGGTATTGGGGATTGGGGATTGGCAACTAAAATCTTTTCCCCCACACTTCCCACACTCCCCACACTTCCCACACTCCCCACACCCTAACTATTGGAGATGGCGAAATTGGCGTAACTTAATTCGTTGACACGGTTCCAGTCAAAAACTTGTTTCCGGAAGCCTGTCCACTGTTGGTAAACTTCTTTGAAAGTTGCGTCTTTACTAGCATTTTCTTCTAAGAAGTCAAAGGAGGCTTTTTGAGATGCTTGCATGATTTCTGGGCTGAAGGAAACTAATTTAGTGCCGCCGGCGGTTAATCTTGCTAAGGCTTGACCATTCAAGGCATCATATTCACTGAGCATATTCATGTTGGCTTCATGGGCGGCTGTTTTGAATATGGCTTGGTATTCTGGGGGTAATTTATCCCAAGCACTACGGTTAACCAATACTTCTAATGTTGGCCCTGGTTCCCACCAACCGGGATAATAGTAATATTGGGCGGCTTTGTGTAACCCTAGTTTCTCATCGTCGTAAGGGCCTACCCATTCGGCTGCATCGATTGCGCCTCTATCTAATGCTAGGAAAATTTCGCCCCCTGGTAATACTTGCACGTTCACACCCATGCGCGATATGACTTGTCCCCCTAATCCAGGAATCCGCATTTTTAAACCCTGGAGGTCGGCAACGGTGTTAATTTCTCTTTTAAACCATCCTCCCATCTGTGCGCCTGTGTTACCAGCCGGAAAGTTAATTATATTGAAGTCGCTATAAATTTTTTGCATGGTTTCTAGTCCGCCACCATGATACAACCAAGCGTTCTGCTGTTGGGCGTTTAGGCCGAAGGGTACGGAGGTGGCGAAGGCTAAGGCTAGGTTTTTACCGATGTAATAATACCCGGCTGTGTGTCCACATTGCACTGTTCCGGCCTGCACAGCATCCATGACTTGTAACCCTGGAACTACTTCGCCGGCTGCAAAGGGTGTAATGGTGAAGCGTCCGTTGGTCATTTCTCTGACTCGCTGGGAAAGTATGTCTGCACCGCTATAAATCCCTAGAGATTTCGGCCAGCTGGTAGCCATGCGCCACCGCACATTTGGTAGTCCAGTTTGCACATTGGCGGCGGTTTGGGTACGCGCACAGGAACCTAATGTGATGGCTGTTGCAGTGGCGATCGCACCTGTGTTAATAATATTTCTGCGTTTCATGCTTGGTATGGGGAGTGGGGAATGGGGGAAAGCTAATTATCTGACAACTAAATTGAAGGAATTTAAATAGCCGGTAATGGTTCTAGCTAAGGTGCGTTGCTGTTGTCTATTGGTCATCACCATAACTTGATACAAACGACCATCGAGAACATACATTCTCTTTCTGGTGATTCTACCGCCAGCATTAACGTACTCAATTTCTTTACCGGGAATACCACTATAAGTCCGAACTGGACCCTGCCTAATCAAATTACTTCTAGTAGTTTTTAAAGCCATATCCCTGGCATTATTCAGTATAATTTCGGGGTCTGTAACTGCACCATAATTGTAAGGGAAATCATTGTAAACCACTAAATATGCTACTTGCTGGTTTGGGGGTTCAACCACAAACATTTCTAAGTTAATCTCCCCCATGTAGGTCTTTTGGATTTGGGTCTCTCTCTCTGGCTGTCCTGGCATTAAGACGGTAAAACGTGCGTCTGGGGCAGTGAATACATCCCATTTTGGTTGTACTACTGAAGGAGTTGCGGCTGTATCGGCTGCTACTAAGGGAGAAGCGCTAGAAATGAGGGTGGCGGAGAGGAGTGGGAATAAATATTTAAAAGTCATAATTTTAGCCATTAGAGATGCAGTTATTACTGATGCTATTTGTTATAACCTAGCTGCGCGTAAAGCTGCACCAATTAGCCCCACTTGTTGATTGAGAATTATATATACTGGTATATCTTCCAGCAGGGGGCGCATTCTACCTTTTTGGCTAAAGTTAAGCAGAAAACTACCGTTTTGTAGCAGGGGTTCAATTTTGGGTGCAATCCCACCTGCAATATATAAACCGCCAGAGGGTAAGAGTTTCAGGGCGAGATTCCCGGCTTCTGCGCCGTAAATATCGACAAATAATTTTAAGGTTTGGACGGAGAGGCGATCGCTTCCTTGAATTGCAGCTGTACCAATAGCAGCACCAGGATCAACGCTTTTTTCCTGCTTTCCGGCTTCTTGTTCCCAGGTTCTAACAATTTCGGCAATTTCTGGTGATTCACTGGATATTTTGCGATCGCGCAAAAATTGATAAATGGCGACAACACCCTGTCCCGAAACTACCCGTTCCACAGACACACGCTGGATATCATGTTTATCTAGCAGGTATTTCAATAGCTGAAATTCTAACTCGTTGCGGGGAGCAAAATCAGCGTGTCCACCCTCTGAGGGAAAAACTTGATAGTAGTTACCCTGTTTAATTAAAAATCCTTGTCCTAAACCAGTTCCAGCCCCAATAATCGCAATGGGTGCTTCTAGTTTCTGTTTACCAACTTGCAAAGTCAGCAAATCTTGTTTAGTTAAGCCGAAAATACCGTAACCCACAGCCGCAAAATCATTAATTAGACACATGGAATCAATGCCTAATTCTTGTTTTAAACGGTCAGTATCGAGAAACCAGGTTAAATTAGTCAGCTTGGCTGTATTATCTACCACAGGCCCGGCGATCGCAAAACAAGCCTTTTGTGGTGTAGGGGTATTAGCCTGACTCAGAAACTGCTGTACTAACGGCACTAAATCCGGGAAATCCCCACTCTGGTAAGTCTCCTCATAAAGAGTCTGTAACTCTAGGGAGTCTGATGCTTCCACCAACCGCAAAATAGTTTTCGTCCCGCCGATGTCTCCTGCTAATAATAAAGTCATAAAATTTAATCAATGAATTAGTGTTTCTGTAGAGTCAAACCATTATAGAGCCAGGATTAGGCAAAATATCCATACCTGTCAAATGGGAAATATCCCCTTTAAGTTCTAGCAACCATTGCTGTTCTTGGCGGACAACTTTCACCAAAGAACATAAAGCAGCCTTAACTTCTGTTTTAGCAATTTCTCCCACTAGCCCCATTGCAGCCCCCATAACCGATGTACTATGTCCTACCAGCAAAATACTCTGGGGATAGCATTCAGTAGCCAAATATCTCGCAGTTTCCCCAGAACGTTGCTGAACCTGTACCTCAGTTTCGGGATATTCAGCAGCAAAACGCGGTGTGTAGCTAGGATCAATTCTAGGGAATAATGCAGCTAACTCTGAAATTGACAGTGTTTCTGGTGCTTCTGTCATCCAGTCTGAATTTAGCCACTCACTCAAACCTGTCTCTAGTTTAATGGGTAAATCTAAAACTTCTGCAACAGCGTTAGCAGTTTGGACAGTTCGCAGAAATGGAGAAGTGAAAATATGACTAATCTTTTCTGCTTGCAAGCGTTTCGCTAACTGCTGGGTTTGCACTACACCATCATCAGACAACGGCGGATCATAACGTTTTTCGGCGGTGAGAAACCAATCAGGGTATACAAAATCGAGGCGGTTAGCGTGTCTGGCGATCCAAACTATTTGATTCATGGGATAATTTAGTGTATTTCCCGCAGGCTAAGTACAACAAATATTACCACGCCTGTGGTAGCTAATTTAATATATTTAATATAGTTAGGACTTACGCAGAAATTACCAAAAGGCTTAATTTAATGAACCGCCAAGTAGCCAAGTACGCCAAGAATTGGTGGAGTGTGCGTAAGTCCTAATAGTCTAATAGTGTTGATCAAGCCAAATCTCGCCTGTAAACAATCCTAGTGTTTAGCTATCTAATTTTACACATAACATTTGGTTGCCATGCTTCTGAAACTCATAAGCAACTTGTTTGATTTCTGCCACATATCCCCGTTGTTTTAATTCATTAATGACTGGTTGCAGCCAGGGAGATAATTCACCAGATAAATTTAACAGGGGAAAAATGCGTACTTCCTTAGCAACTCGGCACATTTCCCCAATCGATGCTATGTGAAACTCTAGTGAAAGTTGCTGAGAATAGGTAAATAATAAATGGGAACACAAAGCTAAATCAAATTGATTTGTGGTAAAAGGTAAAACAGGTAATTCATCTTTGAGATAACGCCCTTGATTAATGCCGTTAGGGAAATCTTCTAAAAATTTCGCCATTGCTTTCATGCGAATTTCACCCATAATTTCCGGTGATTGAATATTCTGCCAAACATAGCATTCTTGATTGGCTTTCACACCTTGGATAATTATTTCATAAGTTTCTTGAATGCGTTGAGCAATTTCATCGGTGGTGAATTGATAAACTGGGTCAGATGAGATAACTTTGTAACCTTCAAGTGTCATTTCTGCATTGAAACTAGCAGGACCACCACCACAATCGAGGATATTTAATTTTAATTCTTCCGCAGTTAAATCAAACATCTGGATATATTCCAGTTTTGAGCGTCCCCAAGGGATGATGCTTTCGAGTTGCAAACCCATTTAGTTAAACCACAAATAATCTTAATAATATCAGGACTTACGCACGAGTTACGGAAGAATGAACCACGTATCGCTAAAGCGAAAGCTCCACTAACGCGTTAGCGTCTCCCCTTGGGAGAAGGAACGAAGGACACGGAGAAAAGAGGGTTTCAGAGAGTTCTTGCGTAAGTCCTAAATATACCAAAATTAGAGGTTTGAATAGTAAATTTACTCCTCTTGATTATCAAACCTAAATTGCTGCATAAAGCGGCGGTCAATCAAATCTTTCCACCACCAGAACAAACCATGAGGTGATGAAGTAAAAATTCCTTTAGATGCGATCGCCCGTTTGTCACCAGTACCAATTAAACTAAGATATTGTCGCTGTGGTTTATAGGGTTTGAGGGGCTGACCTAATAAAAACCTTTGTAAATTCTCAAACAATGGCTGACCTTGACGCACAGCAAACACCCCTGCTTTCGGACGGGGATAATTTACCATTGTCGCAATATCACCCGCAGCAAATACCTCTGGGTAATTTTGAGATTGTAATGTATCGTTTACCAAAATAAATCCCGCCTCATCAGTCGCCAGTCCCGTGTTTTTTAACCATTCAGCTGCTGATGCTTGAGTTACCCAAAATATTTTATCGCACTCTACCAATAACCCAGATTCAGACTTCACCGCAAATCTAGCTTTAGTTTCCTGTGGTATAAGTTCGCAGACACTTTCCCCTAAATACAAATTGATACCACGATTGATTAAAATCTGCTGAAATTGATTCTGTACTGATTTATGGTAATTAGGCAACAGTTGCTGCTGACGCTGGAATAAATGGACTTGTAAATTTTGGATTGGTTGCTGATTTTGTTGCAAAATACGCTGTAAATGAGTTTGCATCGACAGCGCTAACTCCACACCCCCAGCACCACCACCCACAATTGCTAAACTAATGGGTTTTTCGGGATTTTTGGCGACTTTTTCTACTAGCATATCCCAATGTTGCAATAATTTTGGCACTGGTTTAGCCGTAATTGCATATTCCGTGGCTCCTGATACAGATATAGTAGTAGGAGTGCTGCCAATATCAAGAGAAAGCACATCAAATTTAATAGCTGGGTGGTTAGCACAAATCACTTGCTGATTTTTTAAATCCAGTCCCACTGCGCTATCAATATAGAAATTTGCTTTAGCAAAGTTAGCCAATTTGAGTAAATTAATGTGACATTCTTCATGTTTATAAAACCCCGCAATGTGTCCTGGTAACATCCCAGAATAGGGAGTATCTAACTCTGGGCTAATCAAAGTCAAACGAACTTCTGGCAAAGGATACCTAGCAAACTTTTTCAACACAACAGCATGGCTATGTCCTCCACCAATTAACACTAAATCCTTGATAATTCTCTGATATTTCTCCATTTATATTCTGATGTAACTTTGTTTTTTCACTAAATAACGATACTTAATTTTACCGCCACTTATTTAACTTTATCCTTGATCAAAAATCTCAACACAGCATAAAAAAAGCCTACATATAGAACTAAACTTTAATTTACAAACCAATCCCTACTCTCCACCTACGCAAGTAAATTAAAAAATTATTTGCGTTCATCTGCGTTCATCCGCGTTTAATTATTCCTGCGTATACTTCAGTTAAATAGGAATTAGCATAATTATTTTTTAAACTTTGACTTCCTCCCATAGTTTTAACCTGATAAAATCAATGTATATAATTTTAGCCATTTTAATTAGCTCGATTGATTGTGATATTTTCTATTATTTTTACTCAGAAAATCATTAAATTTACTAATGATTATTCTCGCCGACATCATCACAATAAGTATTAGTTGAAATCTTTTTATCTGTATATTGATGGCAATTATTAATACTATTCATGTATTCGGTCGATTAAAACGGCAATTAATTGATAAAAATATATCCTTAACAAATATCATTCAAGAGATAGTTGGCAGTCCAGCAAAATCACTTAACCTGATATTTAATAGGCGAGAAGAGGAGTTATTCACAATTGCCAAATATCTCAATGATCAGAATATCGAAAACAGACTAGCAGGAATTGATGATTTAGAGAAATTTTCTCAGAAATACCCACAATATCATGGGCAAATTATCAGGATTCTTAGTTATTTTGTACAAAAGCACAGTATTGATCTTAATTCATTACCTAAAATTCCTACAGATATTCAATTTGCGCTGACAGTAATTGGGAGAAGGAATATCAATCATGATGGGGAGGAAGAACAATTAGATTTGAGTTACGGGGATATGAGGGGGGCGAATCTCTCTGAGGCTAATTTAAAATCCTCCAATCTCTATCACGTTAATCTGGCGGGGGCGAATCTGACGGGGGCGAATCTTTCTGGCGCTATTCTGACTACGGCGAACCTAGCGGGGGCGAATTTAGCGGGGGCGAATCTTTCTGGCGCTATTCTCAGTGCGGCGAATCTGACAGGGGCGAATCTGACGGGGGCGAATTTGCAGCGTGCTAACCTATATCTGGCGAATCTCCAGGGCGCTACTCTCAATGATGTCATGCTACAAGGGGCAAATCTCCGAGAAGCCAAATGGGATATATAAGAAGCAAGGGAGCAGGGAGCAGGGAGCGGGGGGGAGTTAGAAATTACTCCGGCGTAACAACCTTTCCTCTTCCCACAGTCGCCGGTCATATTTAATGCCATGCTCTTGATAAATATGAGATTAATTAATTCTGCTGGTATATGTTCAAAAATTCCAGATTGTGGGGCATATTCAAATTTTCTGCTAAATGATATACTAATTTTTCTTAAACCCTAAGTAATAATTCTGTGTCTGGTGAGGAATATTACTATTATGTCTGCTTATAAAACAGACAAATTCTGGCGTTGGTTGATAGCTATCACAGTTATATTTTTGCTGTCACTAACTCTGATTGTTTTTGTATCGTCGTACATTGAGGAATTAACAGTTGACCAAAGGATACACTATCGGATTCATGTATTAATTACCAGTGCTATTGTTTTTCTCGGTTTGGCGGTGTTGATTAATGCTTATTATGCAGCCAAGCGTGTAGATGTGATGGCTAAAAATGCGATCGCATCGGAAAAAAGCAACGAAATCAACATTCAAAATTCCCAAATCGGTGAAGATCAGCTGATTGTCGAACGGTTTATGGGAGCCATTAACCAACTAGGTCATGAAACAATCGAAACCCGCACCGGTGCAATTTACATTCTAGAACGAGTTGCCCAGGAGTCGCCCAAAGAACACTGGACAATTATGGAAATCCTGGCCGCTTTTGTCCGGGAAAATGCCGCCATTACCACTGAGGAGGAGCAACAAAGGCTGGAAAATTTACAGCCCATATACCTACACAATAAAGGTAAAGCCCGTCGCGTACACCCGGAGGAAATGAACACTGGGGAAGTATTACCTCAACTGCGTCGGGATATTCAAGCCGCTCTGACTGTCATCGGTAGGCGAAATTCTCTGTTAGAACAGGAAAATCAAAAACTGGATTTACGGAATACCGATATCCGGCGAGCCGATTTACTGGAAGCTAATCTGGAACGAGCGGATTTACGTGGCTCTAACCTTTGTGGTGCTAACTTGCGGAGTGCTTTGCTTTGTGACGCTAATTTGGATGGGGCTAAACTTACTGGCTCTATTCTTTATGAAGCGAACCTGAGTCAAGCTAATCTGAATCGAGCCAATTTATGTTGGACAAACATGAATCAAGCTAACCTGGTGGGGGCAAATTTACGCGCAGCGAACCTTTTGGGTGCAAGTCTGCGTGCAGCTAACCTGTCTGGAGCTAATCTTTATAAAGCTAATCTGCAACAGGCGGTGTTAAAAGTGGCTCAACTGGGTGGAGCGAAGTTGTTTCTGGCTAACTTGCAATGGGCTAAGTTGGGTAAAGCTAATCTGCAATTCGCTGGTTTGATTGGAGCTAATTTGAATGGGGCTAATTTGAATGGTGCAAATTTGAATGGGGCGAACCTGAATGCGGCGAAATTGCAACACACAGAAATCATTTTTGCAGACCTCACCGACGCTAGTTTTGCCGAAGCTGATTTAGAAAAAGCTAATTTGATGGGGTCAGATTTGCATGAGGCTAACTTCTTTCAAGCTAACCTTTCTGGGACTAACCTGATGGGTAGTAATCTATTGGGTGCTAACCTCTGTGATGTCAAACTGGAAGGGGCAATTTTGACTGGGGCTAAAAATATTGAATTACACCAAATTAGCCTAGCGTTGGGCGATCGCACAACCCGCCTCCCTGATTATTTGGAAACTCCCGTAGATTGGCGACAATCTGGGTGATCAATATTAGTATGAATTATTTATTTGGGTGCATCTTAACCATTTCTGATCAACATTATCATGTGTCCGTCGTCACAATTGATAGGGACTCATATCAAGTTTATATTTAGCTAAGTGTGTTACTTTTAAAGAGAAATTGTGATTGTGATCCACTGTTAATGTTCAAGCAATAAAAAATTGCTAGTATGTACAGTATGGCCTTCAGCAAAATTAGTGTTTTTATTTACTTTAATTTATTCAAGATAAATTTAACTGTCAAGAATATTTCAGTATTTACCCGGATTTAAAATCAGGCTTCTTTAGTTTCAACAGAAACAGAGGAACTATAACTAGAAACCGAGAGATAGCCTATGAAATTGATGATTTATTGATGAGCCAAAGATTGAGCAACCAAAAATTTCTACTACTCAGGGCGATCGCCAATTCATGCCATTTTTGCCAGCAAAATTCCACACCCAGAATATCGTTAACAAAAATGCAGAAGTATTCCGTGCTACAGGAGCCAAAATTAATATGACTGGGTACAATCAAAGTATAGTAGCTGTGGAACAAGCAATTGAATATGTCCCTGTAGCGATCGCCATTTTTGATTTAGAAATGCGCTATCTGCGTGTAAGTCAGAGATTCCTAGAAGAACATCACCTGAGTAACGACATTATTGGACGCTCTCACTACGAAGTCTTTCCCAATATTCCCCTAGAATGGCGGCAGATCCACCAAGAATGTTTAGCAGGAGCAGTTCTAGAACGGGAAGAAGACCCTTATTTTAAATCAGACGGAACTACAAAATGGCTCAGGTGGTTAATCCGTCCGTGGTATAAAATCACTGGTGAAATCAGTGGTATTATTATGTATAGTGAAAATGTCACTCACCGTAAACAAACAGAAATCGCACTACGTCACAGCGAAGAACGTTATAAATCTTTAATCACAGCCTCTGCTCAAATAGTTTGGATACTTCCGGCTGATGGTTTTCCCGTAGAGGAAAATCCTGTGTGGATGGAATTTACCGGACAAACAGCTGAAGAATGTCGAGGTGAAGGAGCGCTGGCTGCTATTCATCCAGAGGATAGAGAATACACCATTGCAGCCTGGACAGAAGCATTCCAAACAGGTGATAGCTATCAAATGGAATATCGTCTGAGAAGACATGATGGGGAATATCGCCATGTACTAGCGCGGGGTGTCCCAGTTTTAGAAGCAGACGGTACAGTCCGAGAATGGGTCGGTACTTGTACAGATATTCACGAACGCAAACAAGCAGTAGCAGAACTGGAAAAACGCAACACATTATTGCAGTCTATTTTGCAAGGTACACCAGATGTTATTTTTGCCAAGGATATACAAGGGCGTTATGTCACCATTAACTCTAACGGAGCAGAATTTCTTGGCAAATCCGTTGAAGAGATCATTGGTAAAAACGATTATGAACTATTGCCGGAAGTAGCAAGTGAAATAGTCGCCAAAGACCAGCAAATCATCTCCAGAGGGATGAGTGAAACTTACGAAGAAGATGTTTTATACAATGATCTGATTTCCCACTGCATCACTACAAAAGTTCCTTGGTTAGATTCTCAAGGTAATGTTACTGGTTTAATTGGCATAGTCCGAGATATTACAGACCGGAAACAAGTTGAAATAGCCCTGCAACGGAGTCAGGAAAAATACCTTTCCTTAATTGACGCAACCACTCAAATTATCTGGGATACCAATGCAGAAGGGGAATTATTCCCGGAACAACCCCAATGGAGTGCATTTACAGGTCAATCCTATCAACAATTCCAAAAGTGGGGCTGGCTGAATGCAGTGCATCCAGAAGATCAAGCTCACACCTTAGAGACTTGGTCAAATGCCATCACCAACCGGGTATTTTATGAATGTGGACATCGTTTGCGTCGTCATGATGGCCAGTATCGTTACATGAGTATCCGGGGTGTCCCCATTCTCAACGGCGATGGTAGTATCCGCGAGTGGATTGGAGTTCATACAGATATTACAGACCGCAAACAAGCAGAAGCAGCACTGCAACAAAGTGAAGCAAAATTTCGTTCGCTCATCAAAGCCATTTCCCAAATTATCTGGACAACTGATACTGAGGGACGAGTAACAAGTATCACCGACTGGCAAAATTACTCTGGACTACCGGAAACATCAATGATTGGTTTCCTGTGGTTGGATGCAATTCATCCAGAAGACCGGGAACAAACAAATCAAATTTGGATGGAAGCGGTAAGAACCAAAAGTTTGTATGAAAGTGAATGTCGGTTGCAGTCTGGAGATGGCAAATATCGCTATTTTCACAGTAGAGCTGTTCCTATTCTGAACTCCGATGGTACGGTTCGAGAATGGGTAGGTATTTCTACAGATATTGAAGCTCGTAAACAGGCAGAAATCGCCCTGAATCAAGCCAAAGAAGCGGCAGAAACCGCAAGTCATGCCAAAAGTGAATTTCTCGCCAACATGAGCCACGAATTGCGGACTCCCCTGAATGGTATTCTCGGCTACGCCCAAATTTTACAGCGATCGCCCAACTTAGATTCCCAACAGCGATCGCGGATTGATATAATTTACCAGTGTGGTTCCCACTTACTCACCCTAATTAACGACATCTTAGATTTATCGAAAATCGAAGCACAAAAAGTACAGTTGATGCCTTCAGATTTTCATTTCCCAGCATTTCTGCAAAGTGTCGCCGAAATGTGCCGCATCCGAGCCGAAATTAAAAACATTGAATTTTATTATCAATTAGCACCAGAATTACCCATTGGCATTCGTGCTGATGAAAAACGCCTGCGCCAAGTCTTAATTAACCTCTTAAGTAATGCCATCAAATTTACCGATGTCGGTAGCGTTACCTTTACAGTTAACTATGCCTCAGCAGGCAAAATTCGCTTTGCAATTCGTGATACAGGTATTGGCATTGTCCCAGAAAAACTAGAAATAATTTTTCAACCCTTTGAACAAGCCGGAGACAGTCGGCGACAGATAGAGGGAACTGGTTTAGGATTAGCCATCAGCCAAAAGATTGTCGAATTTATGGGGAGTAAAATTTATGTTGAAAGTGAATCAAAAGTTGGGAGTATTTTCTATTTTGATGTAGAACTACCCACAGCTGATGAATGGATAAAAACATCTCATATTGATGATTATGGTCAAATTATCGGCATCCAAAATTACCGCCCCAAAATTCTTGTAGTAGACGATAAATGGGAAAATCGCTCAGTTATAGTGCATTTACTCACACCAATTGGTTTTCAAGTCGTTGAAGCCGTCGATGGTGACGAAGGTTGGTTAAAAATTTGGGAATTTCAACCAGACTTAATTATCACTGATTTATTAATGCCAGAACTAGATGGCTTTAAGCTAATCAAACGTATTCGTAATTCCGAATCATTTAAAGATATTATCGTCATTGTTTCCTCCGCCAGCGTCTTTGAAACCGAGAGACAGCGCAGCCTAGAACTAGGAGGTGATGATTTTATCCCTAAACCTTTACAAGCAATAGAACTCCTGAACAAACTACAACAACATCTCAACTTAGAATGGATTTATGAACAAAAGGAGATAGTAAAACAATCCCAAATCACAAGTCCCAACATCGAATTAGTTTTACCACCTCAAGGAGAAATCAATATCATTTATGAACTAGCCATGAAAGGGAATTTTCGCGGTATTAATAAACAGGCAGCATTAATTGCCAAAATGGATGATAAATATCTTCCTTTTGCCCGCAAACTTCAAGAAATGGCTCAAGAGTTTCAAGACCAAGAAATTTTGGCACTTATTCAATCCTACCAGTAAACATTATGAATCCTGTCTGTAACCCAATTCCGACAATTCTCATTGTTGATGATCATCCTGCTAACTTGAGTGTTTTATCTGACGCTCTCGATGAAGCAGGCTGGGAAGTGTGGGTAGCAAAATCGGGTAAAGTGGCTTTAGAACGGGTGAAATATGCCCTACCCCATTTAATTTTATTGGATGTGATGATGCCAGAAATGGATGGCTTTGAAACCTGTCGGCGCTTAAAAGCTAATCCAGACACTAGGGAAGTTCCAGTTATTTTTATGACTGCACTTTCTGATACTGCGAATAAAGTCGCTGGATTTGAAGCAGGCGCTGTAGACTATATCACTAAGCCTTTTCAACAAGCTGAAGTTTTATCACGGGTAAAATTACATTTACAGCTATCTGATTTATCTCGAAAACTAGAGGATAAAAATCATCTTTTAGAAGAAAAACTAATAGAGGTAAATAATGCCAATAAACAACTGCAAAAAATCCAATTAAAGCTAATTCAAAGTGAGAAACTATCTAGTATAGGGCAAATGGTAGCGGGTATTACTCATGAAA
Organism: Nodularia chucula CCY0103; assembly: GCF_963923915.1. Lineage (NCBI taxonomy): Bacteria > Bacillati > Cyanobacteriota > Cyanophyceae > Nostocales > Nodulariaceae > Nodularia > Nodularia chucula. The sequence continues at coordinate 30,089 of NZ_CAWUOL010000055.1, forward strand.
TTAATAACCCGGTGAATTTTATTTATGGTAACTTGCTTCATGCCAATGAATATACACAAGAATTGCTAGAGATTTTACATCTTTATCAAGAAGAATATCCCAATCCTAGTGAGCAAATAAAAGCACATTTAGAAGAAGCTGACCTACATTTTCTCAAGGATGATTTATTAAAGTTATTTGAGTCAATGAATATGGGTGCAAAGCGGATTCATGAAATTATCAAATCTATGCGTGTCTTTTCCCGTATGGATGAACTGAATATGAAAGGTGTGAATATCCATGAAGGAATTGATAGTACACTGACTATTTTGAATTACCGTTTAAAACCTAAACCACGGCATCCTGGTATTGAAGTGATAAAAAATTACGGTGAATTACCGCTAGTGGAATGCTATGCAGGTAAAGTTAATCAAGTTTTTATGAATATTTTGGTAAATGCTATCGATGCCTTAGAGGAATCTAATCAAGAGCGTTCCTGGGAGGAAATAGCCGCCAAACCCAGTCGCATTGAAATTACTACTCAGAAAGTGGGTGATGATTGGGTGGCGATTCACATTGCTGATAATGGCCCAGGAATGAGTGAAGCTGTGCAAGAAAAGTTATTTAAGAGCTTTTTTACCACCAAACCACCGGGAAAAGGAACGGGATTAGGTTTGTCTATTAGTCAGCAAATTATTGTAGAGCAACATGGTGGCAATATTTATTGCCAATCTACACCCAATACAGGGACAGAGTTTGTGATTAAAATTCCCATTCAACAGCAGTCAGCCATGATTAAGGCAGCCAAAATTCCGGCAATATAGATTTACCCAAGTCGCGGATAGTTTGGTTGAGCGATCGCACCATTTTAATATGCTCTTCGTCCTCTTCTACAGGTATAATCTCAGCAGGCTGACCCTCACCTAAATAAGACACCGCTAAATTTGCCGCTTCTAATCCTGTGACATAAGCCTTTTCCTGAGACCAAGAACCATGACGATTCACAATCCAATCACCACTCATAAACACATTTGCAAAGCTGGTCTGAGCGGGTAACATATAGCGATAGCTCCCAGGGGCAAAGTGCGTAACTGCATTGGGTAAACGAATCACACTGCTATCCACAACTTTAGCTGGGGCAAATCCTGGCACACAAGTTGTTAAATATTCCTTGACTTTAGCGATAATTTGTACATCACTCATACCAAGAAACTGATTGGCGTGATAAAAATCAGCTTCAATTACCGTTCCTGGCTCGTTTTGATATTCATCATGCAGGGCATTCAAATCAAAAAACGTCCAACCTGTGGTTTCGTCAAAGCCAAAGCAAGCATTAGAAGCACGGGGAACCTCAATTTTGCGGTCAAACCATAACCGTGTAGCTACAACGTCAATTGCGCCTAAATTATTCAAATTGCGAAATTCTTCCCGACTTTGTAAACTGGGGCTATTAGCTACAATTTTCTTCATCCCGGTGACACCCACGGCAAAAATTACCGCATCGGCATCAAATACTTGATCACCACAAACCACACCCTGGACGCGATTTTGACTATCAACAATTAAATCAGTTACCGGGTGGTGGGGTAACACTTTCGCCCCGGCTTTTGCGATTTTTTCCACCCAAGGACGAAATATTTTTTCTCCCACCGTTCCCCGACACCAAACCACATCAAAATCAGCTTGATGGGCGAGAATAAAAAAGTAGAGCATTCCCAATGTAGCGGCGGCTGAACATTGTTCACCTGGGGCAAATAAGCCGACTAATAACATGGGTTCAAAGGCTTCTTTATAAAGTCGCGCAGAAACGCCAAAATCTTTAAATAATTCTCGTGCTGTTACAAAGTCATAACGCCGCCAAGCTGCATCGGAGTTGTCAAAATCTACCACAGAATAAAGTAAAGGTAAGGCGCTGAGACGGTCGATTAGTGGTAATCGCTGAAACTGAGTGTAAATAAAAGTACCCAGAGGTGAAGGCAATCGTGGTAAATCTTGAAAAATGGGTGATTCCACTTCTAACCCTGCGGGGGAATATTGAGCAGAACGAGTCCAGGTGGTAAAGGGATTAATTTCTAATTGATTAATGAGGGAGAAAATATTTCTGTAAGGATACCAAAAGCCATGAATCCCAGCTTCTACAGATTTACCCCCTGTGGTTTTCCAACCTGCAACTAATCCCCCAGGATATGCACCGGCTTCTAAAAGGGTGACATCATATCCCTGTTTAGCTAAATGGTAGGTTGCACCTAAACCAGCCCAACCCGCACCTACAACTACTATGCGTTTTCCTTGCAACTCTGTCATCCCATCCTCCAATTTTTCACCACTCCCTACTCCCTACTCCCCACACTCCCCACACTCCCCACTCTCCCCACACTTCCCACACTTCCCACACTTCCCACACTCCCCACACTCCCCACTCCCCACTCCCTACTCCCTCAAACTTGCGCTGGTATCCAGACTGTAAAAATTGACCCAATAGCTACTGTAGATTCTACTTCAATTCGACCGCGATGGAGTTCTACAAGTTGTTTAGTTAAGGCTAAACCCAAGCCAGTACCTTCGTAGCGGCGGCGATAGGGTGTATCCAGTTGCTGAAATTTTTCAAACATCAGTGGTAATTGCTCTTCTGCAATGCCAATTCCTGTATCTTCAATTTGAAAGATAGCTGTATTATCTTCTACCCAAATCCGCAAGGTGACATTGCCACCTTCTGGGGTAAATTTTATGGCATTGGTTAACATATTCCCCATAATTTGTTCAATTCGTCCCGCATCGGCGGTAAAGCGATCGCGTTGAGGATGGATTTGCAAATCTAGTTGCAGATTAACTTGTTTGCTGGTGGCTTTTTTTAACAGTGACTGGATGCAATTTTTAGCTATTTCTGTTAAAGAAAACTCTGTAATATTTAATACGGTTTTCCCGGCTTCAATTTGTGAGATATCGAGGATGTCGTTAATTAATTCTAATAAATGTTCGCCACTGTCGTGGATGGTTTGCAGGTAATCTCGTTGACGTTGACTCAATTCTCCCAAAGGCCAACGTAATAAGGTGGAAGACATCCCGATTACGTAGGTTAAAGGGGTAAGCAATTCATGGCTGATGGTAGCTAAAAATTCATTTCTGAGGCGACTAGCGGCTTCGGCGGCTAATAAAGCTTCTCGCAAAGCCATTGTGCGCTCAATGACGCGTTGTTCTAGGGTTTGTTTTTCTGCGGTGAGAGTGAGGGTGGCGGCTTGCAGAGATTGCATTAACTGGGCTTGATGAATGGCGATCGCTAATTGTTCGGCGATCGCAGTTAATAAACTTTTCTCATTCTCAGTCCATTGTCGGGGAGTATAACATTGATGAGCAATCAATAGCCCCCACAGCTTCTTTTCCAAAATAATTGGTGCAACTAACTTGGCTCTAACTTGGCTTTTTCTTAAAAAATTCAACAAGCATTCTTCCAGAGCATAAGTTTGTTCTACATCATCAACAACTAATGTAAACCCTTGGCGATATTTTTCGCAACAGGGAGAATCGCTCTCAAAGCAATCTGTTTCCTGATAATACAACACAGAGGAAATGGCATTTGTAGCCCTAGCTTCATGGACAATACAATCCCCTGAGCCGTGGACATGATCACCCCCAAACTTATAAATAACTAATCTATCTAGTTCTAGAAATTCCCGCACCAGAGTAATCGCCGTAGCCATAATTACTGGCAAGTCTAAGCTCTTGCGAATTTGAGTAGTGACTTGATTTAACAGTTGCTCTCGCTGCACTCTGTTATTTAACGCCTCTTCCACAGGCTTACAGGAATAAAAATCCTCAGTTTCGGTGGTTGTATTTTCCGTAATTTTTCTAGGACAGCTAGGTAAAAAATACTCTAATAACAACAGTGTAAATTTACTTTGGATCTCAGCATTATTCGGTCTAACAGTTTGCAGATACTGCGCCAAATGCTGATATGTGTCAGAGTTGTCCTCAAAGAAATCTCGGATTTGGGAAACAAACAAGGCGATCGCCTCCCCATTAAATGTCAAACTAGTATTTAATTCCTGGTACTCTTCCTCCTTTCCTACCAACAAAGCGCTAAACTGCTCCGAAATCACCAGAGTAAATCTTTGATTTACCCACTCTACTGGAATATTAATCCTAGCCAACACAGCTTCGGTGAGAACCAGTGCAGAATTTCCTACAACTTGAGCCATCTGCTGTAACAATTCCCCAAGCTGATTAAATACAACTAAAGGCAAGTTTCGAGAAAAACTCAAATCAGGAGAACTAAACATTTTCAATGGTTTGTTAATAAGCGATTTCCAAGCAATAACACCGAGAAATCAAGAGGACAGAAGTTGATCACCTTATAGCCTTTCCCAGTCTGATGAAGTACACACCAATTTATTCCCTGTTCCCTGTT
>NZ_CAWUOL010000056.1:0-34055 GCF_963923915.1 Nodularia chucula CCY0103
GGGACTGGGGACTGGGGACTGGGGACTGGGGACTGGGTATTGGGTATTGGGTATTGGGTATTGGGTATTGGGTATTGGAAACTTTCCCCCCGGCACCCGGCACTCCTGCCTCTTCACCCCTGCACCCCTGCCTCTTTTGCGACGATTTTCACTGGGTGGCTCTGTTCATTGCATAGTCCAAGGGGAATAGAAGCTATGATGGGGCTGTAGAATTGATTAAGGAGTAAATTATTGCCATAGTTAAATTTATTATTAAGATAAGCTGTTATCTATTAGCTACAATAATGATCCAAAATTGGATATGTCTAGTTAAAGAAACATTAGCGGTTTACATTACCGCAACCAACGCTGTTGAAAAAATTGCCAATCGCTGATTACTGCGAACACTATGGAAAATGATGCGGCAACGCTCTACTGCCCAAATGAAGCTTGTCTGGCTCCCAACCCCTTAACACACAAGTTTTGCCAGAGATGCTCTACACCTCTACCCAAACGTTACCTCTGGGCGGTAGGGGATGGTATGATTGTGGGTAGCCCAGGAGATGTCTTAGCCGATCGCTATTTAGTAATTACTGAGTCTGTTGTTTTAGATACAAAGCCAGGATTAGTCCCTCAGTCGCCAGAGTTAGAGAACTCACAGGGTATAAAAGCCTACCTCAGACTAATTCCCTATAGCCTAAACGTACCACAGGTATATGGAATAATTCCTCTATCTGAAGGCAAGTCTTATAAAGAAATATTGCTGTTAGAAAAGCCGCCTTTGTACGCAGATAATTCAGGACTACACGTGCAGCTATGTAGCCAATTAAAGGTGGATTGGCGGGATGCTACATCCATGCGTCAATTGAATTGGCTATGGCAAATAGCTAACTTGTGGCAACCTTTGCAGACTCAAGGGGTGGCTAGTAGCTTAATTAATTCTCATGCATTGCGGGTAGAAGGATCATTAGTCCGGTTGTTAGAATTGCGTTTTGATGATTCCAAATCACCAGAGTTAGGGGACTTGGGTCTATTTTGGCAGAAATTAGCTTCAGAGGCTAAACCAGCTATAGCTGAATTTGTGCAGGAAGTTAGCAACTTTTTGATTCAAGGAAAAATTAATTCCCCAGAAGTCCTGATTGCAGTTTTAGATAATGGTTTAGCAGAATTAGGACGTTCACAAAGTCCCACGATTAAAATAGTCACGAAAACTGATACTGGTCCAAGTCGTCAACGTAATGAAGATGCTTGTTATCCTGCTAGTGATACGGTAATTACCAAACCACCCCATAAATCAGCCTTAGCTATTGTTTGTGATGGCATTGGCGGACACCAAGGGGGTAATGTTGCATCTAATTTAGCCATTGAAACAATTCATCAAAAGGTACAAGACCTGACAACTGTTTCCTATGATCACATAGAACCTTCTATACTGCTGGCTGATTTAGATAATGCTGTGGCCATTGCTAATGACAAAATTAGTCAGCGTAATGATAGTGAAAACCGCCAAGCCCGTCAGCGTATGGGTACAACTGTTGTGATGGCTTTACCTATTGGTCACGAAATGTATATTACTCATGTGGGTGATAGTCGTGCCTACTGGATTACTCGCCACGGTTGTTATCAAGTTACTCTGGATGATGATGTGGCTTCGCGGGAAGTGCGATTGGGCTACGCTATCTATCGTGAGGCGATGCAACAAGGTGGTTCTGGGTCTCTGGTACAGGCTTTAGGAATGAGTCCTAGTAACTCCTTACATCCGACTTCCCAGAGATTTGTTTTGGATGAGGATGGGATTTTTTTACTGACATCAGATGGATTAACTGATTTTGACCGCGTTGAGGATAATTGGGAAACGGAAATTTTACCAATTCTGCTGGGTAAAGCGGATGTGGAACAGGTAGCTAATAAGTTGGTGGAACTGGCTAATACTAAAAATGGACACGATAATGTGACGTTGGCATTAATTCACCATCAAGTGAAATATCGTGAACCAAAGACAGCTATCAAGGCAGTGATTCCAGATATTTCTGCGCTACCATCTGCAACTGCTGTGACTCAACCGCCACAAGCAACTCTATTAGAGGGTAGCCCTAATCAAAAAACTCAAGTTTTAGGGAAAAATCAACCTCGTGCAATTTCTAAATTACCTTTAAATTTCATTGTTCCGTTTGTGTTGGTGATTTTGGCTGGTTCTATAGGATACTGGATCATGCAATTGCGATCGCCTAACGCCACCCAAATAGAATGGCCTTTTGGTATTTTTCCTCCTAGTAGGAATGTAGAACAGCCAATTCCCCCCACTCCCCCAGTGATCGAGGAGCAGCGATCGCTTGATAATCTTGCTCCTGGGTGGGTAATTCAAACTACAAGCGAACTCCCTGTCAGCAACCAAGAAATATTACCTCCAGCCAGTTTCTTGCAGGTGATTTCCTCTAATCCCATTCCAGAAGAACCATCTGGAGATTATTTAGTACATCTGCAACTGTGTTCTCCTACGACAATCAATACCTTCGTTACTGAAAGTTCTCCTCTGAGCGAGACAAAGGTCAAGTTGTCTGAACTGAGAAAATTTGGAGTTTCTATCTTGGAACCTGACTCTGAGAATCCCTGTGATCCCATTGTTAATGGAACTGCTACACAAGGAGAGGCCATAAGAACTGAGTTCGATACTCCTGAAACTGGTGAAAATCTGGAATAATACAGATAATAACTGTACAAAAAAGTTTGTCGATTCGTCACGTTAATGAAGCAATGCCATCTCTGAACTTGGCGATCGCCCGTCTGATCAATACTGGCACAGATAACTTCGCCATCTGGGTGGTTAAAGCTCCCTATCCCAGTGGTTATGTTCTGCATGACTGTGTGTGGCCGGCTGAACTTACTCAAGTTTGGCAAGAATGGCAACAGATGTTTGCAGGTCATAGCGGTTTATCTATTTCTTCCACTTTTAAGCCCCAGTCAATTAACCCAGTTACCATTAATTTAGTCTCTCCACCATCAGGACAAAAAGCTGGTTACAGTAGTCGTCTGATGCAACATTTGGGGATTCATCTGTGGAAATGGATATTTGACGGGCCAATTATCGGTAGTCTGGAACGGAGTCGGGGCATAGCTATGGGACAGCATACACGGTTACGCTTTCGCCTAGAAATTCGTGACCCTGATCTGATTGCTTTACCTTGGGAGATTATGCAACGACAACCAGGACAATCGGCAATGTCCCTGTCTCCAGATTTACTTTTTAGTCGCACTACCAGTGAAGTTGAACCTCTACCCTATTTACGCACAGATCAAAGTTTAAATATTTTATTGGTGTTGGGACATGACGAAAACCTGCAACTGACAGAAGAAGCCGCTACTTTAGAAGCAATTTTGGCTAGTCATAATTTTCTAGGTTCCGCACCTTGTACAGTCAAAACACTGCTGCAACCTACACCCCAAGAATTAATTCAAGAGTTAGAAACCGCAGCATATAATGTTTTCTTTTACGCTGGTCATGGATTACCGGGGCCGGATGGGGGATTATTCTTTTTGCGTCCAGAAATGACCCTGAATGGCATTGAATTAGCCCAAGTTCTCACCCGGAGTGGCATGAAATTAGCGGTTTTTAATGCCTGTTGGGGCGCACAACCTGCGGCTATTCATCATCAAGCTATCCCCGCCAGCAGTTTGGCAGAAGTTTTAATCCGTCATGGTGTGCCGGCGGTTTTGGCAATGCGTGATCAAATTGCTGACCACGAAAGCCGGAGTTTTATTCGAGCCTTGACTGTGGCTTTGCGATCGCGTAAATCCATTGATGAAGCAGTTGCTGAAGCTAGACAAGAACTGCTAACCCTATACAAGTTCAATCAACTGGCTTGGACTTTACCTGTTCTTTATCTCCATCCAGATTTTGATGGTGAACTGATTAAAGGTTCTGATCAAGGAATTACGGAATTACCAAATAATGTAATTACCGGTCTCAATTCCGAGATTCCCAGAGCTTGGTTGCGATCGCTAGGGTCGGGAGGAGAAATTTGGACACTCCGTTCTGGAGTGACTCGCATCGGTCGCACTAAAGATAATGATATTGTGATTTCCGAACCTGCTGTTTCTAAACGTCACGCAGAAATTTTATGTCGCAGCACTCTGAATGGGACTAACTCATCCAGAAGTTATTATCTGCAAGATTTATCTACCTACGGCACAACATGGTATTTAGGCACTAATGGTTGGCAACAAATCCTCCGTCAGGAAGTTCCTTTACAATCGGGAATGCAGTTAAAGTTTGGCAGTTCTGAAGGTCAAGTTTTACAGTTTATGATTGAAGAACCTTAGAAATTCCGGATGCAAAAGCTATTTATGATTAATTTCTTAATTTAATTGGCGATCGCCCAACAGGTTAGGACATGAATCAAACCCAATCCCCAGTCCCCAGTCCCCAGTCCCCAATCCCCAATCCCCAAGGCTAAAGATAAAATTTAACTGTTTTACGGAAACTTAAGTGTAGAGGTTGTAGCTGTGAGTATTCCTCAATAATTCATCAAGAGGCAAAAAATGACTAACAATATTAATAACTCAGATACTTTTAACGCTTTACAAACTTCAGTAGAATTAGAATTATTAGCAGCTTTATTAGAACCAGAAGATGCTCCGTATCCCTGGAATCCGGCTGATCAAGAGTCTGAAACTTATTTTGCTGAATTAGACCAAAATTTCCCCCTTGATAATGATTTGGAAGGGGAAATCAGCACAAAATCTTCAGCTTTTTATCATAAACTGGATCAGTTGTGGTCGCAAGTTCCTACTAACTCTCATCCCCGGAATTTAGTTGTAGATAATTTACAAAGAGCTTTAAATTCCGCTTTTGCTGATCATGTACCTCAGAACTGGCTCCAGGCGATCGCAGAGAAAGCTGTGAAAACCTTTACTTGTCAACAATCAATGAGCGATCAATTAGTAAACTGTGTTCAATCCCTCTTACCCAATTGGGATATAGATGATCTGTTGGTTTTAACCCGTCCCTTTGCCTATGCTATGCGTAGCAGCTCATCCCCAGAGCCGATATTTTCTGTTCAGAAACTCCAAAATCGAGATTGGCTAAGTTTATCTGAAATTGAACAAGCCAAAGTTAGTGTGGCGATCGCTTATTATGCTTTCAGACAATTGAACACTTATCAATCAGAACAGCAATCTTAATATTTGACTTCCTGGGGCAAATCTTTTATGGCAGGGGAGTAGGGAGTAGGGAATAGGGAGTAGGGTAAAAGCCTTTCGGTGTCTAACTTTTATGATCAGCTTATGTCCTAACGTCCTTAGCGGTTGCTATTACTTGCAGATCAGCAAATCTTTTATTTTTCTGTAGATATAGTTAAGGGATGATAAAAAGTATCATATGTGGTTCTAGAAACTCATGTCATCTATCGGAAGGCATAAAATCATCCTCTTTAACAGAGAATAAAAAGCTAAAAGGCAAAACCAAGCACTAATCAGAAAATGCTGAGATTAAATTTTGCCTTTTCACTCATATAGCTGGGGAGTAGGGAGTAGGGAGTAGGGAGTAGGGAGTAGGGTAAAAGAATTTCGGTGTCTAACTTTTATGATCAGTTTTGATATCAGGGGTGTGACTGGTTATTTCGGTTGAATAAAGCGGGTAGCGAAATTTTGCGATCGCGTTGGTGACAACACCCGTGCTTTCAGAATTGCAGCCATCAAGAAAGCATAAGACAACACCCCTACCACCACCAATAACAAAGCATTAATAGAACCAGTCGCATTCCATAAAGCATGGAGTGCAGAAGCACTAAGATAACCAATAGAAAGAATTTGCCACCTCATACGCGGTTTGAGGACAGCTAAACCAATAAAATAACCCAAATAGCCACTGTAGGCCATGTGTCCCGCCACAGACCCTAAAATCCGAGGAATCAGCAATTGAAACCCTGCCAATTGACCAGCAGCACCTATACCCACCTGCTGCGTAATATTCGGCACATATTGACCAAGGGTTTCTAACAGAGTGAAACCGATAGCCGAAGCTGTTCCCAAGAGAATACCATCCAAAGGTTCCCAAATGCCGATGCGTTCCCGCCACGGTGAAGGTAAGCCCCTACCCATAAAATATGCCCCAATTAAGGGTAATGCTTTGAGTAATTCTTCCATCAACCCCGCACCAAAAAACATTCTTACCAGTAATTCAGTAAAAGTGATGGGTTGTTGAGGAGAAGGTAAACTACCAGGGAGAATCACCCGAAACACAAAGATAAATAAATTCAATAGGGGACTCAGCAAAATCAACGTTGTCGTCAATGCTGCGCCCATCAGCACCCACCAAGGCTTCTGTTTACCGCACAGTTGGTAAACAAAGTAGTATGCAGCAGATGCAATGTAAGTTGCGACTATGACTTGATTAGCTTGGGGCTGACCCACAGTAGCAAACATTAGCACCACAAAAATTACAGTCAGTATTCCTGGTATAAGATAAGCCTTGCGGGTTAAATCTTTACCAGTGGAAATAATGGGAAACAGTTGAGTAAAACTAACGGAATCGGGCTGTTTTAAATAAGTGTGACCGTGATTTTTAGAAGCAGATGGTAGGGGTTTGACTTGTTTAGTCATTACCGTTGGCTGAGAAATCAGGTCATATTCAAAGATAAATTGCGGCCCATCAGTACCCAGTGAAATGCGATCGCCTGGGCGCAATTCCTGACATTCAGATAAGGCTTTTCCATTTAAAAAAGTACCATTAGCACTGTTTAAATCGCAAACTACCCAGCTAAACTTACCATCAGTGGATGAGGCGAGGGGACGAACCACAGCATGACGGCGAGATACCATCCTATACATCATGGCATCCAAGACAACTTGGCAGGTGGGGTCGCGTCCAATTACTACCTCTTTACTGGTCAGCAGCGAGTAGCGAGATTCTGATCCAAGAGCTGCTACATTACCAGACACTAGCCGCAGAAATGCATTATGTCTTGTGTTTTTGCCTGTCATCTAGTTAGAGTGTCTTTCCAAACAAATTCATCATAATACTTTGGCAGTAGGACTTAACCTGAGCCACGCCAACAGCAGCATTGCTAAATACACTATAGCTTTACTTACTGCAAAGAAATTTTAAATTTGCTGATTTTTAATTTAAAATTGCCTAACTCATTAGTGACCAGCATTGTAGTTAATAAAATAATTTTCTGTGCCTTGTTTGTCAATTATATTAGTTAAATTCTATTGATTAGATAATCTCAAGAATCCCATACACAATAACTTCTAAAAAGTTGGTAGTATAGGTAACATTTAATTAAGTTAAAAGGTTATGATATTGTTAATTATCGAGTGTGATATCTGGAGTTTTAATTGGCACTGGGGGCGATCGCCACTTTTGGAGAGCCAGTTTTACATGAATTTTGCGTCAACCAGTAGGTGTTTTTTTTGAACATAGGAAATTTTACGGCTGAAACCCTTTCCTTGTCTAGCTTTGAACCCTCTCACACTTAAATTGAGATTGACGCAAATCCCGAAACCTCCCAGAAAGTTAGGACAAAAACAGATGATGAAACTCTAATAATTAGAAAGTTTCAAACCTGAGATTTCCTGGTTTACTGACAGGTTTCCTGTGGTGATGACGATACCTTAAGCAGATTAGAAGGGGGTTTGTGGAACTATTGCGGGTTAACTACTTTTCCGCTTGCTTCTGTTCCTCTTGCTTCTCGATGTTTTCTAATTCAGCTAAGACTTCTTTGACTCGACGGATGGGTAAATTGGCAATCAGCGCAGTGGTGCGTTGGTTACTTTCTAAAGAAAATTCGAGTTTTTCCGTGTCAATTTCTACATAGCGACAAACTATTTCTAGTATTTCTTGTCGCATTTTTTCTAACTTTTGGGGGTCTAAATCAGCACGGTCATGAGCAATTACCAGTTGCAGGCGGCGTTTTACGTCATTGCGACTGTTGTCAGGAGTCCGTACAAAAAATCTTTCTATAAGTTCAAGAATCATTGCCAATGGGTATGCGGAGACTGGAAAATTAGTTAAACAATCTTTGTCCATAACAATCTCCGCAAACGAGCGAAGATGTTGTCACTGGGTACGTCGAGATCAAGAAAATCTACTTTCTCCCCTCCCAATCTGCGCGCAATGTTGTTAAAGGCGATCGCAGCTAAGGAGGGGGTGTCGCCTAATACTAAGGGTTCGCCACGGTTGGTGGAAACTATCACACGCTCGTCATCTGGAATTACCCCAATTAGAGGTATGGCTAGAAGCTCTTGAACGTCTTCCACAGACATCATATCATTAGCCCGTACCATTGCAGGTCGGATGCGGTTAATGATTAAATGGGCGCGTTTAATTCCTTGTGCTTCTAGTAGTCCTACTACTCTGTCAGCATCACGGACGGCGGAGATTTCTGGAGTGGTGACAATTAGGGCTTCTTTGGCTGGGGCGATCGCATTTTTAAAGCCATTTTCTATACCAGCCGGACTATCAATAATCACGTATTCAAACTTTTGCGCTAGTGCATTAACTAGCAATTTCATTTGTTCGGGAGTTACTGAATCTTTAGAGCGATTTTGGGCTGCTGGTAATAATACTAGGTTGGGTTGTCGTTTATCTTTCACCAAGGCTTGTTCTAATCGGCATTCCCTAGCTAGAACTTCTACCGCAGTATAAACAATGCGGTTTTCTAATCCCAGTAACAAATCCAAATTTCTCAGCCCAAAATCCGCATCAACTAAAGCAACTTGATGACCAATTTTAGCTAAAGTCATGCCTAAATTTGCGGAAACTGTGGTTTTACCCACTCCTCCTTTACCGGAGGTAATCACAATAATGCGAGTCATGGTAGAGTTGCACTTGATGAGGATTCAGGAAGTATACTAAGTTATGGAATCTGATTTAACCTATTTAATTGGTTTCTAGAGAAATCACTCGCCTTGGCGATGCGGATTCCTGCGGGGGTGATGTGGGCTACTTCTGGAAAAACTTGATTTGGCGATTTCTCTGGCGCTCTAGCCACAGCATCTGCGATCCGCAATTGGGTTGGTTCCATTTGCAAGGCCATAATCAGACACTCACTATTACCTCCTGCACCAGCATGAGCAATTCCCCGTAACCTTCCCCATACTACAATATCTCCTTCTGCAACTACGATACCACCTGGGTTGATATCTCCTAAAATAATTACTGTTCCTGGATGACGAATTTCTGTCCCGGAGCGGACTGTCATTTCTAGATATAGGGTATCTGCGGGGTTGGTGGATGTAGTTTTTAACTCGGATTTGAGTGAGGTTTCTGGTTCAAGTTGTTCTACAGAATAACCACAGGTAACGGCTGCGATCGCAGTTTGACGACGACTAGTAGCGACAGATTTCAAATGCAGTTGAGCTTCACTAAAAGCTTCGGCAAATTGTTGTAATTGTCGCCCATCTAACAAGCGGTCTTGTGCCACTAATTGTACTGGTCTAGGGGATGTTCTCAGGCGATCGCTAGCATTCAAACGTAACTTCAATTGTTGCCAAATCTCGCTCCAGGAGACATCAGATGCTGATATTTGAGACTCTGTAGGCAAAATTACTAATAGTTTTTCCCCATCACTTTTAAACTGCACCTGGGTATGGTTTTTTAACTGATTCTTCACCACTAAGGAATCAGGTGAGTCAATATCTAAATCTACCTTCTCCAACACAGAAACAGACTCGACATGAGTCGGGGGAGAATTTACTACTGGCTTACTCTCTTCAAAATTTGACTGTTTGGATTTTAAATAGAGGATAACAGAATTTAGCTCTGCATCTGGGATAACATCATGACCATCACCATCAGAAATTGCAGAATTTGACTGCACATCGTCAGTAACGTCAAGATTTAGTTCCTCTGGAATATGAGAATCAGAAGTCATGCACTACCAGTCCAAAGATACACCGCGTAATTACTCAATATTAAGTTAATTACACCAAGAGAAAAATTTTTTTAGCTAAACATTTGTGGTTAATCTTTGATAAACCGTCCCCAAAGCATCAGCATCGCCAACATTACCAGGAAATAGCACCACTGGCAAATTGGGAAACTGGGGATGTTCTGAGGTAGTCATTACCATCGAACAACCAGCTAAAATTTGTCCGAGTAACCGGGCGGAATTTAAAGCTAGTCCGGTACTCAAAACATCATTAGAGGTAATTCCTCCCTTGCTGATTAAAAAGCCGATATCTGCTGGTAAACCCTGGACAATATCCATTAATAAAGCCGAAACTTTCACACCAAAGTCTAAGCGAGTATTGACATCTTTAAAAGTCAGTTCTTGACGACTAGTATAAACGACTGGTGTTTTGCCGCTATCATGTACAGTCTGCACCTGTAGGAGTATTTCCTTGAGCAGTTGAGTAGATTCATCCACCCCATCATTGAGTAACCGCGCCACATCTACTTCAATACCCACAGTTCCCTCAACTTGTAATAAAGATTCTAACTGCTGAGTTGTCTTTTCGACGTGGGAACCCACAATTATTGCACCTGGTTTTCCCCCCCGGACGTATTCCGCCATATTTTCCGCCGGAATGGGTTGAGGAGGTAAGGCAGCTAAGGCTGTTAAAATGCTAGCAGCGCTGCGAAACAAGAAGCGTTTTCCTTGACTAGCGGTGGTTAAGACATCCATTGCAAAGGTGTTGAGGTCAGCTTGATTTTCACCATCCACCACAGCACACTGATTATCACGCAGTTGCAATAACCGTTGTAAACTACCTTTACGGATATCATCTAGTAAAAATCTGGTGACAGATTCTGCACTAATGCGCCCTTGAGTTTTTTCCTCTACATACTGGGGTAAGTAACTGTGATGGTAGCCGAATACGGAATCACGAGCAAATTCTGTTTCATGTACTGGGGTGGGTACACCATCAACCATCAGGTAATGTATGCTGTCACGGGTGATACGTCCCCCTTCAAAAAATGCTGGGACGAGAAAATGAGCATTAAAGGGTCCGAGTTCTTGGGCGATCGCATCAGTTTCTATGGGATAATGTCCCCTTAAGGTGGAATCAGAACGACTAACTACTAAAAAATCACTAATATTTTCCGCAGCTAAGGCTAATTTTAAATTTTGACAAACTTTTCTAGTCACAGATGTGGCTGACTCTGGCGGTAAAGCTCTAGTATTAGTCAATACAAAGAAAATTGGCGAATTATCTCGTAGTCCCAAACGTAAAGTATCCACATCCCACTGCATGAGGAGTAAACAACTGTGGACTGTTTGGGAACCTGTGGGGTCATCATCTAATACAATAATTTTCGGCTGATTATTCATAAAATGTCAAATGTTTGATTGAGAAACAATAATACAGCAATTTAAACGCAGATGGACGCAGATAAACGCAGATAAACGCAGATAATTTTGGATTTTATTAACTGATAAGCGTTGCTTAAAGTATGAAAGTATGAAGTGCCAAAATCACCTTTCTTTTTATTCCTACTTTTGCGGGGAGCATCCCAAATGTCAAAGTTTAATTTATTTATGGGGTTTTCTTTAGAATAAACGAACCGCCAAGACGCAAAGAACGCCAAGGTAAGAGGTTTTTATAGGGTTTTTACATCAGTTTCCATATTTTTACCAAATTGGGATGTTCCCCCTTTGCGCCTTTGCGTGAGCCTAATTCATATTTGAAATCAGTAACGCCAAATAATAAATGCTAAAAGAAGCCTTGAAATAAATCAAGACTTCGGGGGAATTTATGGAATTTGTAGAGTAGAAGCAACACTTTATCCTACATGGTTAAAGTAAATTGCCCAAAGAGTTCCGGTGACACCTATAGCAAGTAATAAATTAGTGAAAAAGCGTCCAAATTCAGTTCCTCTTCCTAGCTTTTTGTCATCTTGTCCACCACTGAAAAATAATGACCAGGCTTGGTTAACGTTGATTTTCTCGAAGTTATTAAAATCGGGTCGGAAGACGACGGGACCGAGTAAATCTCTTTGGGGAAAGTCAAAGTCGGTTCTCATAGTTTTTCTCTCTGATGTTTTACTGTTGATTAAATAAATTGGGAATTTACAGGCTGTTTAACCAGCCAATTAAGCCGTGTCCTGTAATTCCTTCTACAGCTATTAGTGAAACAAAGCCAATCATGGCTAAACGTCCATTGAGTTTTTCTGCATATTGGGTAAAACCTACTCTGGGAGTTTGGTCTACATATACTTTTGGCTCAATGGCAAATTTATTGCGTTCGCCAAGTTCGTTGATTTTAAAGCCTTTGCCGGTCATAGTTTTTTTGTTTTCTTATACAGCCTAGCATAACACTTTGTAAATTATATTTACGACTGCTTGACAAAATATCGGGTGCAGATATCCGTAATCAAAAGTTCGTAGCGATCGCCTAAACAAGCTAAGGTTAAAGGTATGCATGAGGGTTGAGGGGAAGTGGTATTATTTCCACTGCACATATTGTGGAGTTGCATCTTCACAGAGAACACTAGAAGCTATTTATGCCTACTACTACCTGGAATCGTGATCACGTTCTTTCCCTGGCTGACTTCACAACTGCCGAATACGATACAGTTTTACAAACTGCGGCTAGTTTTCAAGAGGTGCTATCACGGCGAACTAAGAAAGTACCCAGCCTACAAGGACAGGTGGTAGCTAATTTATTTTTTGAACCATCTACCCGCACCCGCAGCAGTTTTGAGCTAGCAGCTAAACGCCTGAGTGCAGATACTCTCAACTTTGCTGCGGCTAGTTCTTCCATGACTAAGGGGGAGACAATTCTGGATACAGCCAAGACCTATTTGGCGATGGGAACTGATATTATGGTGATTCGCCATAAAGAGGCTGGAGTACCTCATGCGATCGCCCAGGAGATGGATCGTTTAGGGATGCGAGTTAGCGTCCTCAATGCTGGGGATGGTCAACATGAGCATCCGTCCCAAGCACTGTTAGATTTATTTACCATTTGTACATTAATTGACCGCAGTCATCCCCGACTGGAACTGTTAAAAGACAAGAAAATTGCCATCGTGGGAGACATATTGCATTCTCGCGTAGCTAGATCAAACATTTGGAGTTTAACAGCCAGTGGCGCTGAGGTACATCTAGCCGCACCCCCTACCCTGCTTCCCAAGTTATTCCAAGACTTTGTTTTAGCAGCAGATGAAAAAGATTCATCCCCTCAACTCAACCGCAAATTATTTTTACATTGGGACTTAAAACCAGCCTTAGAGGATGCAGATTTAGTCATGACGTTGCGGTTACAAAAAGAACGGATGACAGCATACCTACTTCCTAGCTTGCGAGAATATCATCAAACCTTTGGGATAACTCGGCAAAAATTACAATTGTGCAAACCTGATGTGAAAGTTTTACATCCGGGGCCAGTTAACCGGGGTGTGGAAATTAGCTCAGATTTAATGGATGATCCGGAATTTAGCCTGATTCAATCCCAAGTTACCAGTGGAATTGCGATCCGGATGGCACTATTGTATCTCTTAGGTAGTGGCAACGATTCACACACTTTAATTAAATGAATAACTATGACTGGATTGTGGTTGGTGCAGGAATTGCAGGTGCGGCGATCGCCTACGAACTGGTAAAAACTGGCTTTAGTGTACTATTGTTAGAGCAAGAAGAAATACCAGAAAATGCCACTCGCTATAGTTATGGGGGGTTGGCTTATTGGTCTGGAACTACGCCGCTAAATCGCCAATTATGTCAAGAGGCGATCGCCTGTTACCAGAATTTAGATGCAGAATTAGATGCTGACACTGAGTTTCGGGAACTGGATTTATTATTAACCATTGCAGCTGAGGAAGACCCAAAAGCAATGGCTGCATCCTATAATCATGTAGCAATTCCGCCCCAGTTACTGAATATTCAAGAGGCTTGTGAGTGGGAACCCCTATTGAATCCCCAGGGAATTTCCGGCGCTTTAACAGTCAAACATGGTCATATTAATCCCAGCCAAACCACAGAAGGTTATATCCAAGCCTTTCTCCGTGGTGGGGGTAAAATGCACATAGCTAAAGTCATAGATTTGCAAACTACATCCTCTGTTGAAAATGGTAAAAAGTTAACAGGTATCCACACAAATCTTGACACTTACCACTGTAAAAATGTGCTAATTTGCGCCGGGGGATTTAGCCGTGAGTTACTCAAATTAGCTGGTATTCCCATCAAACTATATTTTACTCATGCAGAAGTAATTACCACTCCCCCTGTTGACTTGACCTTACGCACTTTGATCATGCCAGCAAATCTGCGACGGTTTCAGTTAGAAGCTGATTCTACTCAAGTGGATGAATTATGGCAAGAGGCAGGGAATGAACCACTAGCACCAATTTTAGATGTGGGTGCGATTCAATTTGCAGATGGGAGTTTACGCTTGGGTCAAATTAGCCGAGTCCTGACAGATCCTTGGGGTAAGGTAGATGCTGCGGAAAGTGAAGGGTGGTTACGCAGCAATATTCAGGAAGTATTACCAAAGTTAGCAAATATACCAGGAACTTGGCATCATTGTTTGGTAGCTTTTAGTGGCGATCGCTTACCTTTAATTGGTGCTGTACCAGGTTATGAGGGGATTCATGTTTTTTCTGGTTTTAGTAATCCACTGGTGATTATACCACCTTTAGCAAAACGGTTTGCTGATTTTTTGGCGGGTAAGGAGGATGGAATTATTACCCAGTTATCCCCGGCGCGTTGGAGTTAGGAAATGTTTTCACGCAGAGTCGCAGAGATTCAAACTACAATTTATATTTTTAGGGAGGAACGAACCACGAAGAACACGAAGTACACAAAGAAAGAAGGAAGGAAAGAAATTCAGCGCAGCTTTATACAGAAATGGTATTAGGATATTCCCTTTTCCCTGTTTCCCGTTCCCTTAAAACTACAATTTATATTTTCAGGTCTGTTTTTTACTCATCAAGTTTGCAGCTTCTTCTAATAGTTGTTGTTGTTCTTGTTGAATTGTTGCTAATCGGCTAGATATTTCAATTAATCGTTGGTGTTTGTTTTGGGTTTCAGGGTTTGTCGGTAAAATTGCTAGTTGTTCATGTGGATTATCTGCAATTGGTGTACTGGCAAAACCGAGAATTTTAGTTAGGTAAATTATGGTAGTTTTAATGACAGCCAAGATTAATTTTAGGGAAATTTGCAGTATTGACCAAATCAGTGTGAATATGAGGCGGATAATTACTTTGCTCAGGTTTAAAATCAGCATAATTCCTAAAATCAGGATAATTAAACTGATAATGGGATGATTAACCGCCCATTGCAGAAAATCAAATAATCGTAAAAATGCTGGGTGTTGGTTTAGCCAATCCTTGATAGAAGTAATTACAGCACTTTGCCAAGTTTGTTCTATGGAACTTTTGGTTTTTTCTAGGGTATTGCTAACTGTATCAATTATTGGCACAGTTGTTGTCTTGGCTGTTGCTTTTAAAGACTCGCCGAACTGCTGTGCTGACTTGCTAATTGAGTCAATGCTGTGTTGAACAAAATTTTTACTGTTTTGCCAAGGTTGTAAAACTGCTAGAAAAGCCATAAAGTTAATACTCCCCAGTCCCCAGTCCCCAGTCCCCAATCCCCAATCCCCAGTCCCCAGTCCCCAGTCCCCAATCCCCAATCCCCAATCCCCAATCCCCAGTCCCCAATCC
Source organism: Nodularia chucula CCY0103 (assembly GCF_963923915.1). NCBI lineage: Bacteria > Bacillati > Cyanobacteriota > Cyanophyceae > Nostocales > Nodulariaceae > Nodularia > Nodularia chucula. The sequence continues at coordinate 15,587 of NZ_CAWUOL010000056.1, forward strand.
CCAGCTATAAATCTAAGTCTGTGACTGCGCCTACACTGCTGGAAGATACCAATTTGGCGTATTTAGCTAACACTCCTTTGGTATAACGTGGTGGTAGGGGTTTCCAATTGGCACGTCTGCGGGTTAATTCTTCCTCGGAAACATTTATTTGCAGTAGGCGATTGGAGGCATCAATAGTAATGCTATCACCTTCTTCCACAAGTGCGATCGCACCACCAACTGCTGCTTCTGGGGCTACGTGACCAACTACCATTCCATAAGTCCCACCAGAAAAACGACCGTCAGTAATTAAACCTACGGAATCGCCTAATCCAGCACCAATAATCGCTGAAGTGGGGGCTAACATTTCTCGCATACCGGGGCCACCTTTGGGACCTTCGTAACGGACAATAATCACGTCACCTGCTTGGATTTTTCCTGCCAAAATTGCATCTAAACAGGATTCCTCAGATTCAAATACCCTTGCTGGTCCAGTGATCACCGGCTTTTTCACGCCAGTAATTTTAGCTACAGCCCCTTCTGTGGCCAAGTTACCTTTGAGAATAGCTAGGTGTCCTTGAGTATACATAGGATTATTCCAAGGACGGATCACATCTTGGTCGCTGCGTGGTTCGGCGGGGATATCTGCTAAGAGTTCTGCAACTGTTTTACCTGTGATAGTTAAGCAGTCACCGTGTAGTAAATCATGCATCAGCAACATTTTCATGACTTGGGGTATTCCCCCGGCTTTGTGCAGGTCTGTGGCTACATATCTACCACTGGGTTTTAAATCACAGATAACTGGGACACGACCACGAATAGTTTCAAAGTCATCTAGTGTTAGTTCTACACCAGCTGCACGGGCGATCGCCAAAAAGTGCAATACTGCATTTGTGGAACCACCCACGGCCATAATTACTGAAATGGCATTTTCTATAGATTTACGGGTAATAATCTGCCGAGGTAAGATTTGCTGACGAATGGCTTCCACTAAAGCACGGGCTGATTTTTCGGTACTATCAGCTTTTTCGGCATCTTCGGCCGCCATTGTGGAAGAATAAGGTAAGCTCATCCCCATAGCTTCAAAAGCGGAAGACATGGTATTTGCTGTAAACATCCCACCGCAGGAACCCGCACCAGGACAAGCCTGACGTTCCACGGCTAAAAGTTCATCGCTGTCAATTTTACCGGCGCTGTATTGACCAACTGCTTCAAAGGAACTGACAACGGTTAAATCTTTACCATTGTAATGACCGGGTTTAATCGTACCACCGTAAACAAAAATAGCAGGAATATTCATCCGCGCCATCGCTAGCATAGCCCCTGGCATATTTTTATCACAGCCACCAATAGCCAAGACACCATCCATACTTTGGCCAGTACAAGCGGTTTCAATGGAATCAGCGATAACTTCCCGCGATACCAGGGAATATTTCATCCCCTCAGTACCCATAGAAATACCATCACTAATGGTAATAGTACCGAACATCTGCGGCATTGCTCCAGCTTCTCTGACACCAATTTCTGCCCTGAGTGCCAGCTTATTAATTCCCATATTACAGGGAGTGATGGTACTGTAGCCATTAGCAATACCGACAATGGCTTTATTAAAATCTTCATCCTGAAAACCCACTGCTCGCAGCATAGCGCGATTAGGCGATCGCTGCACACCTTGGGTAACAACCTGGCTTTTTAAATTCTCCGACATCTTTTTTCCTTCCGTGCCATCATCGCTAGGATTGCGATTGTATTACCTGATTTTCCCATGTATGGATAGCATAATTCAGCAAGGCTCAAGAGTTATTTTACCCAAACACCTTCTTTAGTCATTGGGAAGTTACAATTCTTCCCCCCTACTCCCCACTCCCCCAATTAAAAAGGTAAAAACTGGAGTAAAACTGAGCCAAGACTACCTACAAAGTCAAAAAAGCTAGGTTTACCAGCTCTTACCTCATTAGAGTAAGGTGTTTGTAGTTCTTCCATAAAAGCCTGTGCTGTTTCCATTCCTATTTGATTTTCTTGGGCTGTAAACATTTTTTCCGCAATTTGAGCATCTTCAAACGCCCCTTTACGATCTAACATTTGGTAACGAGCGACACCACGAGCCAAGTAAGCACCTGGGTATTCTGGTTGGGCGGCGATCGCCTGATCAAAATAACTGATAGCTTGTTTATGATTGCCTTTTTGTGCTTCCGCTACCCCCAAAGCATAAAATTCCTCCGGTGTCGCAATTTGCATCGGTATTCCCACCGCACCCTGAAAATTCACACCATTGAGAACAGCGCCATTAAATTCTGTATTCGTTAAAAAGGTACTTCTTAAATCAGCACCCATAAGATTTGCGCCAGTGAGGTTAGCTTGGCTGAGGTTCACCCCAAATAAACCCGCACCACTTAAGTTTGCACCACTCAAATCAGCACCGCTTAAATTAGCACGGCTCAGATTAGCATTAGTTAAATTAGCCCCCCTCAAATTCGCTCCAGACAAGTCCGCCATCACTAAACCTGCATTACTCAGGTTACAGTTTTCACATTCTTTTGTTGATAGTAACTGTCTCACCTGTTCAAAACTTGCTGCTTGGGCAATTGTCGCCAAGCCGATTGTAGTAAAAAATACTGCTGTGGCCAAAATTTGCTTTTTCATTCCACTGCCTGATACACAACTTTAAACTATACATTTATACCTAAAGCCTATGATACGAATAACTTGGGTAATGTGCCATATTGTTTTCAAGGGAACAGGGAATGTCCTAATTACCTTGGTGGTTCCTATAAATTACAAAGGCGCGATAAATCGCGCCTGGAAAACCATCAAAAATTAATTAAACACCGAGAACATTAACTTACTTTTTCACCAACAAATAGGCTGTAGCATACTCAGGTAATTGGCGGATATACTGTGTAAATTCTTGACGATTCTTAAAGGTTCCAGCTAAGTAATCCAGTTGGTGCAAATTCGGTAAAAAAGCTCCACCCGTATCAGCCATCACGCCCATTTGCAGATGTTTACTTCCACCTCTAGTATGTTCCATAACAATGATTCTACCTAACCCCATATTCAGGATATCCCCAGCAAATGTTACCCCTGGTTTAATAGAAATTTTGGCATCTATTTGATGACCATAGCCTTTGATACCATCCACTTCTCGAAAGTACCAATAACGTTTTTGTGACCTGGGGTTTAATCCTGGCACAAAAGAAATTCCATTATTTCTATCTACGTTAAAATATGCTTGAGTTCCATCTGTAAAATTAATTAAAATAGTTCCCTGCATTAATGCTTCTTCTAAGCCATCGCGGGTTAAATAAGCCAGGGGTTTAACTCGACCGTGTTCTTTACCTCCCGGCTCATAAATTCCAGATAAAACATCTTGTTTTGTATATTTTGTGTAGAATTTATCCTCAATATCATTATCTTTTAAACTGTAAAGGGGAATATTATAAGTAGATGTCTTAGTCCGGGAACCTGTATGCTCAAAAACAGCATATTTAGTAATTCTCACTTGCTGCTGTTTTTCATTACTCGGATTATGAGCAGTCCATTTAACTACGCGAAAATTCTCATTAATAAACTCAGGGTTTTTTAACCGCGTCACACGGTTATTATTAATATCCTCAGTTAAAACAGTAATCATAAAGTCTAAGGTGCTGACAATATCCTCCACCGTCACCCCTTGAGTACCCAACAATCCTGTACGAAAAATGTTTGGGTCTTCCGCCGCATTATCTTCAAAATATTTTCTGGTATTAACTATAACTGTTAATAAATCTCCTTGCTGAAAATTAATATCAGATTTTGGCAATTCTGCTGGGCTTAAAACCTGACTACCGGGGATACTAAATTTAAACTTTTCCCATTCATCAATAACTGGATAAGTAGTAGATGTTGATGCTTGATATTGATCAGATGTGATGGTGTTAATTGGCTGTTGATCAAATTCTGGGGAAGCTGTTAAAGGAGCAGAAAAGTTTGTGGGAATTACATCCACAGGTGCAATTGTCCCTAGAGCAATGTGTTGTTGAGTAGAAAAATTATTTTTGGGAGGAATTGCCGCAATTTTTTGTTGGTTTCTGGACTGAGTAGCTAGAATCATACTAGTTGTACTCACTAGCAATAAAGCCGCAAACCCTAATGTGAATCGTACTTTTTGATTGGAGAAGATATGCATAAGCTGGAAGATTAAGTTCTGATGTTAAATAATAATCGCAATCTCTCGATTATAAGCCAGGACTTACGCAAAATCATGAAAAAACGAACCACAAAGGACACAAAGGACACGAAGGTAAGAGGGTTTCAAAGAGTTCTTGCGTAAGTCCTATAAGCCATAGTAATTTGATAAGTAAGAATTAGGTGAGGATTTACCCATTATCAACATATTCTGGGTTGTATCCGTATAAAAGTAGCGGGTATCTTGCCCAAATCACAAAAATCTTATTATTCATCTATAGGACTCCTATTTAATTTCTGTTGGCGTAGCCTGCGCTTTCCACTTACAACTAAAAAAGCTGTTGACAACTCCCCACTCCCTACTCCTGCTAAGTTAGAAGATAATAGTATTCTTTCACTAGTAAGTCCCAAACTGTCGGAGGTTGCGGATATTGCTTGTGAAGTTGAGAATAAATAGGCGAAGCAGACGGGGCAATTAACGTGAGTTATGGATTCGATTACGATTTAGTCATTATCGGCGCAGGTGTAGGTGGACATGGCGCAGCCCTACACGCCGTTAGCTGTGGTTTGAAAACAGCAATTATTGAAGCTGGGGATATGGGAGGAACCTGTGTTAACCGTGGCTGTATCCCTTCTAAGGCTTTGCTAGCAGCTTCTGGACGGGTGCGGGAGTTGCGGGATGCTCACCATTTGAAGTCCTTGGGGATTCAAGTTGATCATGTGACATTTGACCGCCAGGCGATCGCAGATCATGCTGGCAATTTAGTATCAAAAATTCAAGGGGATTTAACTAACAGCCTCAAACGTCTGGGAGTGGATATTATTCGGGGTTGGGGCAAAATTGCGGGAACCCAAAAGGTCACGATTACCAATGATGGGACTGAAAGAACTGTCACCGCTAAAGATATTATTCTTTCCCCTGGTTCAGTACCTTTTGTCCCTCCTGGAATTGAAGTAGATGGTAAAACCGTTTTTACTAGTGACCAAGGGGTAAAGTTAGAATCTTTGCCAGAATGGGTGGCGATTATTGGTAGTGGCTACATCGGTTTAGAATTTTCTGATGTTTACTCGGCTTTGGGCTGTGAAATCACGATGATTGAAGCCCTGGATCAATTAATGCCAGGGTTTGACCGTGATATTGCTAAACTGGCGGAACGGGTGTTAATTACTCCCCGTGATATTGAAACCAAGGTAGGAATATACGCGAAAAGAATTATTCCCGGTTCTCCGGTGGTGATTGAATTGGCAGATTTCAAAACCAAAGCAGATGTCGATGTGATTGAAGTGGATGCTTGTTTAGTAGCTACAGGACGCATCCCCGCCACTAAAAACTTGGGTTTGGAAACTTTAGGGATTGAACTAGACCGCCGCAATTTTATCCCTGTGGACGATCGCATGGCAGTTTTATCAGGGGGGGAAGTAGTACCCCATGTTTGGGCTATTGGTGACGCTAACGGCAAAATGATGTTAGCACACGCGGCTTCTGCACAAGGAATTGTGGCTGTAGACAATATTATGGGTAAAACCCGTGTAATTGACTATCGCAGCATCCCCGCGGCCGCCTTTACTCACCCAGAAGTTAGCTATGTGGGTTTAACAGAAGTCGCCGCTAAGGAATTAGCAGCAGCTGAGGGCTTTGAAATAGCTACCAGTAAAAGTTACTTTAAAGGTAATTCCAAAGCCTTGGCAGAAAATGAATCTGACGGTATGGCTAAGGTGGTGTATCGCAAAGATACTGGTGAAGTTTTAGGTGTTCATATTTTTGGAATGCACGCCGCCGACTTAATTCACGAAGCATCAGCTGCGATCGCCAATCGTCAAAAAGTCCAAGACCTCGCCCATTTAGTACACGCCCATCCGACACTTTCCGAAGTGCTAGATGAAGCCTATAAACGAGCCTTGGTTTAGGGAGTAGGGAGTGGGGACTGGGTACTGGGGACTGGGGACTGGGGACTGGGAAGTAAAAATCTTTCCCCCCAGACTTCCCACACTTCCCACACCCCCCAGTTACTGAGCGCAGTCGAAGTACACTTCCCACACTTCCCACACTTCCCACACCTCCCACACTTTCCACACCCCCCACACTTCCCAATCCCAATTATGAAAATTCGCCGCCGTTCTACCAACACCACAATTAATGTTTCTTTTTTACGTTATAAGTCTGCTTTACCAGATATAGAACCAGATAATATTTTGGAAGAAATTGTCTGGCATAAAGAAATTGAAATTGACAAAATGCGGGAAAGGCGACCTTTGGCACAGTTGCAACAACAAGCACTTGCAGCCCCGCCCACTCGTGATTTTATTGCCGCCCTCAGACAGGGAAAAACCACGCCAGCGTTAATTGCTGAAGTTAAAAAGGCTTCCCCTAGTAAGGGTGTTTTACGGGCAGATTTTGACCCGGTGGCGATCGCCTCTGCATATCAACAAGGTGGTGCTAGTTGTCTTTCAGTATTGACAGATAGTAAGTTTTTCCAAGGTAGTTTTGAGAACTTAGCCCAAGTCCGTGCCACCGTAGATTTACCCCTTTTATGTAAGGACTTTATTATCTATCCTTATCAAATGTACTTGGCTCGGATTCAAGGGGCTGATGCAGTTTTATTAATTGCAGCTATTCTCAGTGACCAAGATTTACAATACTTCCTGAAAATTACCAAAGCCTTAAAAATGTCGGCTTTAATTGAAGTTCATAGTTTGGCAGAACTTGACAGAGTATTAGCTTTAGATGGTGAATTTTTAGTAGGAATCAATAATCGCAACTTAGAAGATTTTTCTGTTGACTTGCAAACTACCTGCAATTTATTAGCAGCACGAGGGAGTCAATTACAAGCACGGAATCTTTTAGTTGTCAGTGAATCTGGGTTACATACGCCAGCAGATTTGCAAACAGTTAAACAAGCAGGCGCAGCAGCTGTATTAATCGGAGAATCTTTAGTTAAACAACCAGATCCAGCTGTAGCCATTACCAATTTATTTGCTTAAATGCTCTTGTATGGACGCGAGCGATCGCGTCTTTTTATATAGCCTTTCCCCGTCTAATGAAGTACACACCAATTTGTTCCCTGTTCCCTGCTCCCTAAAACTAAAAAACTTTGTACCTCACGAGCATGGGAACTGCCATATTCTCTAAAAATTAAACATAGATCAGAAAATGGTATAACAGGAAAGCAGAGTTTTAGATGATTTTCAATATACATAATTTGTAACAAAAGTCAAGCTAACCAGAGTTGAACTTTCAACTTTTTTTCACAATTTGCTATGGATAAGAAATTCTAGCAAACTGTTTTGGATATGCCGATAAATCTAAAATTTGCTGCCCCAATTTAACTTTTATTTGACTTGAGGAAAAACAAATGGACAATAAACTAATGCTGATGATTCCTGGTCCCACACCAGTACCAGAAGCGGCTTTGCTGGCCTTAGCCAAGCATCCCATAGGACACCGGACTAATGAGTTTAGCAACATCATGGCTGAGGTGACAGCCAACCTCAAATGGTTGCACCAAACTGAAAATGATGTCCTGATCTTGAATGTTAGCGGTACAGGTGCAGTGGAAGCGGGAATTATTAATTTTCTCTCTCCAGGCGATCGCGTTTTAGTTGGTTCCAACGGTAAATTTGGAGAACGCTGGGTAGAAATCGGTGAAGCTTATGGCTTGAATGTCGAAGCTATTACTGCCGAATGGGGTAAACCTTTAGACACAGCACTATTTGCCGAAAAATTGCAAAAGGATACCGAAAAGCAAATCAAGGCCGTCATTATCACCCACAGCGAAACTTCAACAGGTGTGTTGAATGACTTAGAAACCATCAACAGCCTAGTTAAAGAACATGGTAAAGCTTTAATTATTGTAGATGCAGTCACCAGCTTAGGTGCATTTAACTTACCCATAGATAAGTGGGGCTTAGATGTAGTCGCTTCTGGTTCCCAAAAAGGCTACATGATTCCCCCCGGCTTAGGATTTGTTTCTGTTAGCCCCAAAGCTTGGGAAGCTTACAAAACTGCAAAATTACCCAAATATTATCTAGATTTAGGTAAATACAGCAAAAATGCCGCCAAAAACACCACTCCCTTTACTCCACCCGTCAACTTAATTGTGGCTTTACACACCACATTAAAAATGATGAAAGCAGAAGGCTTAGAGTCAATATTTACTCGCCATCAACGACTCAAAAATGCTACCCGTGCGGCTGTAAGCGGTTTGAATTTACCTCTATTTGGGTCAGATGATTACGCCAGTCCAGCAATTACAGCTGTCGCCCCCCAAGGAATTGAAGCTGATAAAATTCGCTCATTGATGAACAAACGTTTTGATATTGCTTTAGCAGGCGGTCAAGACCATCTGAAAAACAAAATTTTCCGGATTGGTCACTTAGGTTTTGTTAGCGATCGCGATATCCTCAGTTGTATAGCCGCCCTAGAAGTAGTTCTCACTGAACTTGGTCATGAAAACTTTACTCCTGGTGGTGGTGTAGCCGCAGCAGCTAAAGTATTGAGTCAATCCTGAAAATCAAGCAAGTAGCATAATATTAAAACCATAAAGAGCGAGTTAAATATTTAACTCGCTCTTTTAATCTGTAGTAGCTGTAAATTTTCTGACCTATCAGCCCGATTAAAAGGCAAAATAAACGTGATTTCTCCTGTACGAAACTCATGCTTGTAATAATTAGGATAATCATTACCACCCAAAATACTCAAAGTCAAACCTAAAGTACTATGCCTAGCAGTAGGCTGATTCCAACGAAAATGGCTGATATACAGCAACGGGTCTGGGATAAACCAAGAATCCTCTGACCTTTAGTTTGAAGAATATCAAGCCGTTTCTAGCCAGTCATAAATTTTTTCCAACTGTTCTAAAGTAATTAAGCCATACTGCCAGAGAATCATTGGTAACGGACCGGGATCTTGTTCCCGATGTCGCAAAGCCACTGCCAGGGATGCCGCAGAGATTGACAAATCTTCCTGAAGAAAATGAATTAATCGGGAATATGTTGATGGTGCCATTTGTAACTCACCTCCTTTGATTGTGTGTATTTTCATATAAAGATGTCCCATTTCTAAGTAGCCCGCAGCTAATATTTCATTAATAACTGGTGATTACCGGATAAATACTGGAAAAATTTGGCTTAAATTGATTAAATATAGGGATTTTACAGATCAAAAGAGAACATTTTCCCTGGCGATCGCTACTTATTTAGCTCCATTCTCCAGATAACTACTACTTAGGTTGCATCCAGGTAGATGGTTGGTTGAATCACATACTTAATCAAAAAAACTCCCTAATTAATACTCCCTGATCAGCATTAGTTTACACTTACGTCAAAAGGAAGATTTTTAGTATTGCCGACGTAGGAATGTGATTATACCTTAAAACGGCAAATTTTCCTATGATGAAAGATGTGCAAATTATAGCCTTGTTATGTTCATCTTTATACGTGTTGGATATATTTTTCTTCATCCATTGATATCAGTAAGTATCAAGAAGGAAGATTTTCACCATCGAAAAACTCAATTTTGACTTGATCTCCAGGCTGTAAATCTAACTCCGCCGCTCGTCCAGACCGCAGTTCAATTACCATATCAATTGGCACATTAGGTCCATAAGTGGGGCAAGGTTCACTTCTACAGGGAGGAGCAGAAACTTCAATATACTGAATTACCCCATTTTGTAAAAAAACCATATCTAGAGGAACCGGGACATTTTTCATCCAAAAGTTAACTGGTCTTGGAGTCCCAAACTTAAATAACATCCCGCGATTATCTGGTAAAGCTGGGCGATACATCAATCCCTGTGCTTGTTGCTGTGGTGTTCGTGCTACTTCCAATTGGATTCTAGTCCCATCGGGTAAAATTGCTTCAGCAGAAATAGGTAGCATTTGACCAGCCAATGCGATGGTTTGACTGCTAGAAACCGACGTATTAGATGTTGCTGTTGTTTCCATAGAGCAGCCTATTAGTAGAAAACTCAGCACGATGGGAAATAAACTAAGCCAAGACATCATAAGATTTTTGATTTTTTAATTTAAAGCTGGACTTTGCAGGAACACTTTGCAGGAACACTTTGCAGGAACACTTTGCAGGAACACTTTGCAGGAACTAAGTTAAGAAACTAACCTTGGTGATTAACGGTAAAGATGCACAGATAAAACTCACCTGCGTGAGTTGGTTTTTTATTTAGTCAGAAAAAGCTGATTTTGCTTGTGTAGTAGGGCTATTATATTCGCTACATACTTTTTCAACATCCTCTGACAGTCACTGCCTAGCTATAAATAGCTGTTAATCAGTTAATCTACTTATGCAGTCACGTAAAGTCCGCAATGATCAAGATTTTGTATTTCTCCCCAATATGTAAACTAAATGTTTATCAGTCTAGCCAGTAGTACTGTTACCATTCTGATTCCTTGAGACTTAACGGTGAGTCTTTGAGAAAGGATTTTTTCTTTTGTGGAGCTAAATATATTAAATTGTGGCTCCCTATTTATTCGGTTATTGATGAAACTGGGGAATATATTGACTGCATTTTTTAAAACAGGTATAGAGAATGTAGCACATAAATATATTCTCTGGCAGTGGAAAAAAAAATTTTACTAGAAATGAATCAAGTCAGGACTAATCCTGGCACATACCTACCCATTCTGGAAGATTGGAAAGGACGATTTCAAGGCACACAGGTGAAGATATCTGATAATCTTTATTTGCAAACTCAAGAAGGGGTAAAAGCAGTTGAGGAGGCGATGGCATTTCTCAAGTCAGCTGATCCTGTGGCAGCATTAAGTATGTCCGAGGGAATGTGTCTAGCTGCTATGGATCATGTCAAAGACCAAGGTATTAAAGGTACAACAGGTCATAATGGTAGCGATGGTAGTGACCCATTTACACGCATAAACCGCTATGGAACATGGCAATTTACCGCCGGTGAAAACATCAGTTATGGTTCCAGCACAGCCGAAAGTATTATCATGCAGCTAATTATTGATGATGGCGTACCCTCTCGTGGTCATCGCCACAATATTTTTAACCCCAACTTTAAAGTTACGGGTATAGCCATTGGTCAGCACAGCCAATTTACACAGATGTGTGTCATTACCTACGCAGGTGGATATATCGAAAAAATCGCCAGTAACTAAAAATCATGTCCTCAATTTCCCCCACACCTACAAAACTCAACGTCTACATGCAAGGTGATGGATTCCCGATTCTCGCCTTACATGGTCATCCGGGATCTGGCCGGAATCTTTCGGTATTTACCAATCACTTATCTCAGCGTTACCAAACCTTTGCCCCAGATTTGCGGGGATACGGCAAAAGTCGGTATCGTGGTGATTTTGAGATGTCAGATCATTTGACTGATTTAGAAGCGCTCCTAGACCGCTATCAAATCGAAAAATGCTTGATATTGGGATGGTCACTGGGGGGAATTTTGGCGATGGAAATGGCTTTAAGACTACCAGAACGGGTAAGTGGTTTAATTTTGGTGGCGACAGCAGCTAGACCCCGTGGAAATCATCCCCCAATTACTTGGCAGGATAACCTCTACACTGGGATTGCAGGAATTTTAAATTATTTGCAACCAAGTTGGCAATGGAATATCGATACTTTTGGCAAGCGATCGCTATTTCGTTATTTGATTCAACAACATACACCCACAGCTTACAATTATATTGCTCAGGAAGCCGCACAATCCTATTTACAAACCTCCTCTACCGCAACTCGCGCCCTGTATACTGCCCTAAAATCTGGTTACAATCGGCTCACAGAATTGCAGCAAATCCACTGCCCTACTCTGGTACTAGCAGGAGAACAAGATCGGCATATTACAGCCGAGTCAAGTTTAGAAACTGCGCGACACCTGAAAAATCATCAGTGGTATTGTTATCCCAATACTGCACATTTGTTTCCGTGGGAAATTCCCCAACAGGTATTAGGTGACATTGATCTTTGGCTAAAAACACATCCCCAGGTTACGAGTATTGAGTTTAATTAAAGCTATATTTTTGGTAATTATTTAGCAGTTATCAGTCAAGAGACATAATTAGTTTGAAGTCCTTGACTAAATCGGCGTGATAACTGTTCACTGTTCACTGTTCACTGTTTTGTTGTCATTACTTATGCCTTTATCTGATAAAATACCAGCCCTACTTGTATTGGCTGATGGAACTAGTTATCACGGTTGGTCTTTTGGTGCAACGGGAACCAAAATCGGAGAAGTGGTATTTAACACCGGCATGACTGGATATCAAGAAGTGCTGACTGACCCCAGTTATTGCGGTCAAATAGTGATTTTCACTTATCCAGAATTAGGTAATACAGGCATCAACCTTGAAGATGAAGAATCAGAACGTCCTTTGTGTGCTGGGGCGATCGCGCGAAATATTTGTCATCGTCCCAGTAACTGGCGCTCTACACAATCCCTCCCTGATTACCTCAAGCAACACCAAATACCCGGCATCTATGGCATTGATACCCGCGCCCTGACGCGGAAAATTCGCACCTTGGGAGCCATGAATGGTGGCATTTCCACAACCATTTTAGATGAAGGGGAATTATTAGAGCAAGTGCTAGCCGCACCGAGTATGACTGGTTTAAACTTGGCACGTCAAGTTACCACACCCAATGTGTATGAATGGACAGAGGCTACAATTCCAGCATGGGAATTTAACTCAGAATCTATAGAGACTCAGGAAACACCTTTTACTGTCGTCGCCCTAGATTTTGGTGTTAAACGGAATATTTTGCGTCGCCTAGCTAGTCACGGTTGCCGCGTCATAGTTGTACCAATAGATACACCAGCCGAGGAAATTCTCAAATATAACCCAGATGGGATATTTCTTTCCAATGGCCCAGGAGATCCCGCCGCCGTGACTGAAGGGATCACCACTGTCAAAGCCTTGCTGGAAAGTGAAAAACCCATATTTGGCATTTGTATGGGACATCAAATTTTAGGTCATGCGTTAGGAGCAGAAACTTATAAGCTAAAATTTGGTCATCGTGGTTTAAATCAGCCCGCAGGACTACAGCGAAAAGTAGAAATTACCAGCCAAAACCACAGCTTCGCTATTGACCCAGATTCTTTACCTGCGGCAACTATAGAAGTTAGCCACCTGAATCTGAATGATCAGACAGTAGCGGGGTTACGTCATAAGTCTCTGCCAATTTTCTCTGTTCAGTATCATCCAGAGGCTAGTCCTGGCCCTCACGATGCTGACTATCTGTTTCAACAATTTGTCCAAGCCATGCGAACAGCAAGGTAAAAGTAGACAAATTGTGCTAAAACCATCTATACTTGAGCGTTCGCTTTCACCATGAGGAGGGAATTATTGCTGAACCACTGAATCTAACCGTGAGCCTGAGAGGTACTCGCGAAGCCCGGGATAACTGTCAGCTATTCCGCCTCACAGGTTTGTTAGACGCATTTTCTGAGCCAACATTTCGCAAGGTACTAGGCAATAAAATTGAAGAGGGTCCAAAGCACATTATCCTGGATCTTTCACAAATTGACTTTGTGGATAGCTCCGGCTTGGGCGCTCTAGTGCAGTTAGCTAAACAAGCTCAAACTGCCGAAGGTACTTTGCAAATTGTCACCAATGCTCGCGTAACTCAAACTGTTAAGCTTGTTCGCTTAGAAAAGTTTCTAGCCCTGCAAACTTCAGTTGATGCAGCTTTAGAAAATATCAAGTAGTCTTGATGGGTTTATCTAAAGAAGTATAGCAGGAAACTGAAAATTCCCTAATTCTCAGGGGTTGATGATCTGTTTGTTGCTATAAAATTAACTGAGCGCAATTATATCTGGGTAGCTTAATTTTTAGAAACGCTGACAAATAACCTCTCTCCTGGTGAGAGAGGTTTAACAATTAGTGGATTTGAATTATACATTTGTGGAATTATGGCGGCAATTAATCAGGAAATAGATTGCTTCAATAAATAAAAAGACATCAAAAAGGTTAAAATTATTTAGTAGTATTTGATAGTCTCAATTATGTCCGGTGTACCAGCAGGGGTGAGTTTCAGGATCATCAATAAATTAAATTTATCTGAAGATGCCTGCCAACTATAGCGTGTTAAGGAATGATGATTTTGTGACATCACAGGAAGAAAAGCTATTAGATGGAGAGAACGCAGCCCCTAACGCTGATTCGCCTTGGCATCAAGCCCTGTTGGAAACCGCCGGAATATCACCTCTACAGATTTCGCAGTCACAAATACAACAAATTTCGCCTTTAGCTTTAGCTTATATAGGTGATGCAATTTATGAATTGTATGTTAGGATGTTCTATCTGTTGCCTATGCAGCAGGTAAAAACCTATCACTGCTTGGTAGTAGGACAGGTAAGAGCCGAAACACAAGCGCTACATTTGCGATCGCTAACTCCGCATCTGAGACCGGCCGAATTAGAAATTGTCCGACGAGGCCGCAATGCTGCTTCCGGACGACCTAAGCGGGTTGATCCCAAAATTTATCAACAGGCAACAAGTTTAGAAGCTTTAATTGGCTACCTTTATCTCACAGATTCCCAGCGCTTAACCGAATTGTTACAGAAGCTCCATCTAGAAAAATAGTGAGTGACTCAATCTCTGGATAGGAAACTGAATACTTGAGCTTGAGTAAATTCAAAGAATCTCAATATCCATCCCATAAAATATCCCTAAAACTGATATGACAAGTAAACCAAGGAAAATCCAGACTCCTAGCGAACCTAACCGTGGCCAACAGGTCAAACTCAAGGGTAAACGTGTGATCCCTAGTTCAATTCGCAGTCCCCGCGTTGGCGATCGCGATAAAAAACCTGCTGCTAGAAACACTAGCCCACATCGCTTTGATACCTATACATCCCCCGCACCAAAACCACCAGAAGATAGTGATCTCATTTACGGTCGCCATCCAGTCCTAACTGCTTTGTCTGGTGAACGGGGACTCAACCGGATCTGGATTACTACCCGTTTACGCTACGACCACCGTTTTCACCATTTACTCCTGCAAGCGAAGGAAAATGGCACAGTTATTGATGAAGTGGAACCAAGACGCTTAGACCAAATTACTAACGGCGCTAATCATCAAGGGATTGCGGCACAAGTCGCCCCCCACGATTACATGGAGTTGTCTGATTTAATTGCACAAGCAAAATCTGTGACTGATCCCGTAATTGTGGTAGCTGAGGGAATTACTGATCCCCACAATTTAGGTGCAATTATTCGGACTGCTGAAGCCATAGGCGCTCAGGGATTGGTGATTCCCCAAAGAAGAGCATCAGGAATTACTTCTACCGTAATGAAAGTGGCAGCAGGTGCTTTAGAACACTTTTCTGTCGCTAGAGTAGTGAATCTCAGCCGTTCTTTGGAAGAATTGAAAGAAGCTGGCTTTTGGATTTATGGTACTGCTACCACTGGTAGTGAACCGTTGCATACAGTGAAATTTAGTGGACCTGTGGTTTTGGTCATCGGTTCGGAAGGAGAAGGGCTAAGTATGCTCACCCAGCGCTCTTGTGATGTCTTGGTATCAATACCCCTGATCGGAAAAACTCCCAGTCTCAACGCTTCAGTGGCAGCAGGTATGGCACTTTATGAAATCTATCGCCAACGGTCATTAAATACTTTCTACCTAGATAAATTACAAAAACCCCTTTAAAAAAATACCGTAACAGAGTATAAAGAAATGTAAAAGAAAAAACAACACCATATCCTTTCCTTTAATATTCAGTATCACATTGATAAATCGGCTACAACTATGCAAACGATTTGGAATAATCTGAAGGAATCATTAACTAGCACTTTCCACAACCTGGGTTTAGCTTGGTGGGTGGAAATTGTGACTCAAAATCCCCGTTGTACCTACTACTTCGGGCCTTTTTTGAGGTCTGCTGATGCCAAAGTAGCTCTGAAAGGCTACGTAGAAGATTTGGAGGTCGAGGGGGCGCAAGACATACTCGTGAATGTCAAGCGTTGTAAACCAGGTACTTTAACTATTGCTGAAGACTTGGGGGAAAGGATTGACCGTAAAGTAAAGCCTGCCTTTAGCGGTCAGATATAATTCACATTCACAGGCTCCATAGTTCTCAGGCTAGACTTGGGAACTATAATATACACTTGGGCTACTAGAAAAGGATCTGTGGTAGCGCCATGACCAAAATAATCTTAACTTCTAACTCTGTCTTAAGGTATGTGACTTGGTATAGTAAAAATTTAAAATGGAATCATGGCAAGAATCCTAATTATTATTTGTAACCACAGATAAACATAAATCTCAGCACATTCTCTAACCCAGGATGCTTTTCCATGAGGAAAACAGGTGAGTTTATTTGTGATTTTTTGACTCTATTCTCAAATATTTAAATTAATTATCAATTAGTAATTCTTGTTGTCATTGCCTGAAGTTAGAGGAAAATTCAATGACTACAACACTCTTAGAGGCTAATTCTCTCCAGTCTTTGTTAGGTAAAGAGGCAGAAGATTTACTGACATATAAAGCCAAAGTTTCTCAAGATTTACTACATTTACCGGGGAAAGATTTTATAGATCGGGTGTGGTTAAATAGCGATCGCCATCCGCAAGTGTTGCGAAATCTCCAGCAACTTTATTCTCATGGTCGATTAGCAAATACTGGCTATCTATCGATTTTACCAGTAGACCAAGGAGTTGAACACTCGGCTGGGGCATCTTTTGCGCCTAATCCCATTTATTTTGATCCCGAAAATATTCTCAGATTGGCGATCGCCGGGGGCTGTAATGCAGTAGCGACAACTTTAGGTGTCTTAGGTAGCGTTGCGCGTAAATATGCCCATAAAATCCCCTTCATCGCTAAAATCAACCACAACGAATTACTAACTTTTCCTAATCAATATGACCAAATCTTGTTTGCTGATGTAAAACAAGCTTGGAACTTGGGTGCTGTGGCCGTAGGTGCGACAATTTACTTCGGTTCAGAACAATCTGCTAGGCAAATTCAGGAAGTGAGCCAAGCCTTTAAATCCGCCCATGAATTGGGTTTAGTGACCGTTCTTTGGTGCTATCTGCGGAATAACGCTTTTAAACAAGACCAAGATTATCATCTTGCGGCTGATCTTACTGGACAGGCTAACCATTTAGGTGTCTCCATTGAAGCGGACATCATTAAACAAAAGTTACCCGAATGTAATCATGGTTATAGTGCAGTAGCGAAGGCGACTAACAAGAGTTACGGCAAAACTGATGAAAGAGTGTATACAGAATTAACCACCGATCACCCCATTGATTTAACTCGCTATCAGTTGCTGAATTGCTACTGTGGACGTGCGGGGTTAATTAATTCTGGTGGTGCATCTGGTAAAGATGATTTTGCTGAGGCTATTCGCACAGCAGTAATTAACAAGCGGGCTGGCGGGACTGGTTTAATTTCTGGGCGAAAAACCTTCCAGCGTCCCTTTGAAGAAGGTGTGAAACTGTTTCATGCAATTCAGGATGTTTACTTGTCTCCTGATGTGACGATAGCCTAAAAATTGTGAGTATAGACTGGTTAAAGTCGTTTCTATCAGAGAACAACTAATCCCGGATTTCTCATAGTCAATACTTTTTATATATAGGGCTTGGTGAAAAAGTATGGATTATAAAACCCTTGTAATTAAGGAGTTTTAAGCCTGTCCCCCTGCTATATATATGTAACCAGCCTATGGGAAGACGTTAAATAAGTAAAAATTTTCCTAACATTCAGGTATTTGATAAAGAGTTAGGAGATAATTTGCTTCATGTTGAAAGCCCAAAAAATATTGAGTCAACTGTGCCGCCAACTAACTATAGTATTGCTTGCGAGTTTAGTTTGGTTTGCTACCTTTCCAACTAATTCAGTTCAGGCCGATGGTTACTATTCAGAAAAAAATCATCATGCAGCAATAACCAAACCCTATTATGTTGCTAAGGATCGTCACGTGGTAGTAAAAGAAGTTCTTGCTAAACCTTACTATTCTACAAAAGAAAGAAGTAAGAAAAAAGTGATCATCCAGACATCAGAAACAGTGGATGGGCAAAAAATGATTCCTCAAGACTTAAAAACTGGCACTAAGCAAAAAAACCTTTAAGTATATTGAAATAAGCGGGTGAATAATTAGCTTGAAAATTGCTTGAGTTCTAACAAATGAGAGGCGTGATTTTTCACGTCTCTACAATTTATGAATTATAGCTGGGGAGTAGGGAGTAGGGTAAAAGTCTTTCGGTGCCTAACTTTTATGATCAGTTTATGAATCTATCCCACTAATATAATTCTGTTAACCCAGATGTGAATTGTGGCTAAAGAAAGAAAAGCATTACAGCACTTCCGTCTGTTATGAGGTACACTTAATTAAGATATAAATACTTT
>NZ_CAWUOL010000057.1:0-33954 GCF_963923915.1 Nodularia chucula CCY0103
GGCTTTGTCAAAAGATGAGATCGCTTCTTCATAGCGTTCTAAATTCCCTAGCGCAATCCCCCGGTTGTAACAAGCTTCGTGGTCATCAGGTTTAAATTCCAAAGCTTTGTCAAAGGATGCGATCGCTTGTTCATAGCGTCCTAAATTCCACAGCGCAATCCCTCGCTTATTCCAAGCGTCGTGGTTATCAGGTTTAAATTCCAGGGCTTTGTCATAAGATGCAAGTGCTTGTTTATAATCCTGTCCCGCAGACTGTAACCTTCCAAGCTTAATAAGTAAATCGTATTGACGCTTAGGTGTTTGATGCTCTTCTGCAATTAGTCCTTGAATTTCTAGAATTTGTTGATTTCTTTGTTCTGGAGTTAGGTGAAGTAGTTTTTCATAATCCTCTGCCAAAGAATAACGTAATGATTCTTGCTCTAAAATTTCTGGATCTATAGGAAATTCAAATAAACCAGAACGCCAGTCAAAGAAATCGGGAGCGCGTTGAATAAAATATTTAATAGCAAACTGAGGTAGCAAGAACACAAAACAAATCTTAAAATTATCTCTAAAGCGTTCTCGTTGTTGGTTGAGGTTAATTAAAATAGGCGGTACACCCTTCCAACTATATGAATAAATATTCGTACTATTCCATCCTGTGAGATTCTTGCATTCTTCGTATTTATATAAAGAATGCTCTAAGCCCGTAATAAATAAGATTTTGATTTGTTCTTTATTATCTAAGTTCTCAATTATTTCATATAAATTATTAACTGATTCCGTTAGCCTCAATACCCGGATATTTTTATTGACAATATCTCCTTTGATTTTAGTAATTATCTGCTCACCTTCTGCCGGAGAACAACGAACAAATAATAAGCCAAAGCCCTCTGTAAATTTTAAAGTGCGGACTAAGGCTTGATATTCTGCATCTCCTTCTGATGGTAAATCCTTATCCCAATCAGTCAGTTCTAGTGTCATAAACTTAGCCCATAAATGCTAAACATTAATGAGTAATATCAAAACTGTTACTCTTTTTATGAATGGTATAATTCATTAAAAGCATCTTGAAATTGTTGTATTCCTTTAATGAGGGGATGAATATCATACCAAACTTGGCTTTCTTCCTGTTTATCAAAATATCGATATTCCAAAATACAGCGATTAAATAATAACCCCCGATACAGTTCATCGTTTTCTATTTCTTTAGTATGATGCACTTTTGCCAGTGCCTTCCATTCATTAGCAAAAACTGTATTACGGTAAGTATTTCGTAACTCGCTAATTGAACGCTGTATGGCTCTAGTAGGAATGGGCAGCGTGTTAGTGTATTTCATAGCTTCCTTCATTAATAATAATAAATTTCGCACATGACCCCCACTCATCAAGCATATCGCCTCTAATGCCTGACGTTCCTCAAATATATCAACAATAGACTGATTAGGATCTATTAAACTCAAACGTTTTTGTAATAATTCGGTAACTTTATTCATCCCCCGTTCATATTGTTTATTTTCAGGAGTTTGTACCATAATCATCGGCAATACCTGAGTATTTCCATAGATATTGGTTAAATCGGCAGCACGGTTAGAATACAGTAAAGAAATTGGCACTGTATAGATCAAATGGCAATCTAAAGCTTGAAGTTGTTCGCTACGGTCTAGAAAAATCTGCTCATGATTGCTGCGTCCATCTTCTTGAGGTATGGGGACAATCCGATCTAGGTTGTCAGCAATTAATACCAGTTGAGAATAACCTTCGGGTAAGTTATTTTTAGCATCTCTAATAAATTGATTCAACGCCTCAATCAAAGTGATTGTATGGGGGTTGACTTTTTCTCTAATTTTTTGGCGTTGGCCAGGTTCAGCTTTTAAATTGGCGGTAATTTTGGCAAATTGGGAAATTTGCGCCTCTATACTTAAGCTATCTAAAGATACTTCAGTCAGTGCCAAATCCTTTAAATCTTGCCAACGGTCGTTTAACCAGTTCAATAAAATGTCTGGAGAAGCGTTATCTTTTAACGCCCTCAATAAGTGACGCGTACAAGCTAAAAGAATATCTGTATATTGGGCATCTTCTGGATCAATATCTTTTTCATCAGCAGCAAAATAGACAACAAAGCAACCGTTTTCATCTAAATATTTCTGAAGTCGCAACAATTCTGTTGATTTACCAGCACCTCGATGACCTGCATATAATTGAGATGTCATTCTGTCGGATAACAAAATTTCTCTCCCCACTTCTACCAAGATGTCACCATCTCCCCGCACTTCTGAACAATCGACATAAGCTGGATCTCCAGCAGGTAAGGGTTGAAATGGGTCAAAGGAGTTATATATCCGCTTTAATAGGTCAAAATCTTGGGTCATAAGTTGGTATTTAGCACTGTAGCGTCATATTAACTCAAATATGTGTATTAAAAGCTGCCAATGATGTTGGGTTTCTTGTCGTCAAGCCAACCTAGAATTTTTTTACAATTGTTGGGAATCTCTAATTTGATTTCGCCAGTGTTGCACAGCCGTTTGCAATTCCTCCGTCAACCAACTATCAAACTGGGGATAAATAGGCAAACGTGGTATTAACTCCCAACCCGCAGGTTGTAAAATTTCTCTCAAAGTCTGTTCCTGAATATGGGGATAATCAGGATTCACTTCATCTTTGGGGCTAATTCCGCCTAAATCTCTCGCCCCAGCTGCGATACAAGCCAGTAACCATCGGTCATCTTGAACTAAATTCGGCGGAATTTGAATTGTAATATCTGGCGGTAAAATTTGACGTGCTTTCGCAATGACTTCTGGTAGTTGATGGGGGTCAAAAGCTGCTGCATCAAATGTTTGCTGATTTCCTGGGCTGTGGGGTTGTAAGATGACTTCTTGAATGTGATGATAACGCTGATGTAAATCAGATATGGCGTTTAAAGTCTCCCACCAATCATCTTCTGTTTCCCCAATTCCTAAAAGTAAACCCGTGGTAAAGGGAATGTGCAACTTTCCCGCCCACGCTAATTGTTCTAATCTAATTTCTGGTAATTTACTCGGTGCGTGTCGATGCACTGTCTGTAACAATGCTGGGGTTAATTGTTCCAACATCAAACCCATCGAAACATTAACATTCTTTAGCTGTTGCATTTCCGCTAAAGTCAGTATTCCGGCATTAGTATGTGGTAAAAATCCCATTCCCAATGCTAATTCACATAAATCATAAATCCTTTGAAACCATTGCTGACGCTGGACTGAATTGGGATGTACTTCGCCACTGAGGATGAGGATTTCACAGACTTTTTGGTTTTGCAGTTGTAAAAAAATGCTTTCTGCTGCCGCTAAAGTCATCCAAGGGCTTTGACCTGGTGCGGTGCGAAAGTTGCAGTATGTACAGCGATTGAAGCACTCATAAGTTGGGACGATGGTATAAGCAGGGCTATAAGTAACGATGCCTGAATGCGAAATTACCATAGGACACTATATATAATGTGAATTTTCCCACTTTGTTACAAATACACAGATTTGATTTTCCTTGCAGGATAAGGGTTTTGCGGTTTTGCAAATAAAATGTAAACTTTTTCGTAAAAACTCTTTACAAATTGTAATAAATCCTTTAGTATGTAAACAACAGGTAAAAACACTTACCTGATTCATACAAACAACCGCAATTATAAAAACATGACTACAACCTTACAACAGCGCCAAAGCGCCAACGTATGGGAGCAATTCTGTAACTGGATTACCAGCACCAATAACCGTATATACGTCGGTTGGTTCGGTGTATTGATGATCCCCGCTCTCTTAGCTGCAACCACTTGTTTTATCGTCGCTTTCATCGCTGCACCTCCAGTAGATATCGATGGTATCCGCGAACCAGTTGCAGGTTCTCTACTCTACGGAAACAACATCATCTCCGGTGCAGTAGTTCCTTCCTCCAACGCTATTGGTTTACACTTCTACCCCATTTGGGAAGCTGCTTCCTTAGATGAGTGGTTGTACAACGGTGGTCCTTACCAACTAGTAATTTTCCACTTCTTAATTGGCGTATTCTGCTACTTAGGACGTGAGTGGGAATTATCTTACCGCTTAGGTATGCGTCCTTGGATCTGTTTAGCATTTTCCGCGCCTGTTGCAGCAGCTACCGCAGTATTCTTGGTTTACCCCATCGGTCAAGGTTCATTCTCTGATGGTATGCCTTTGGGTATCTCCGGAACATTCAACTTCATGATCGTGTTCCAAGCTGAACACAACATCTTGATGCACCCCTTCCATATGTTAGGTGTAGCTGGTGTCTTCGGTGGTTCTCTGTTCTCCGCAATGCACGGTTCTTTGGTAACATCTTCCTTAGTGCGTGAAACCACAGAAAACGAATCTCAAAACTACGGTTACAAGTTCGGACAAGAAGAAGAAACCTACAACATCGTAGCTGCACACGGTTACTTTGGTCGCTTAATCTTCCAATACGCTTCTTTTAACAACAGCCGTTCACTTCACTTCTTCCTAGCTGCATGGCCTGTAATCGGTATCTGGTTTACCGCCTTGGGTGTTAGCACAATGGCTTTCAACTTGAACGGTTTCAACTTCAACCAATCAGTAATCGATTCTCAAGGTCGCGTCATCGCTACCTGGGCTGATGTAATCAACCGCGCTAACTTGGGTATGGAAGTAATGCACGAGCGTAATGCTCATAACTTCCCCTTAGATTTGGCTGCTGCTGATGTTGCTCCTGTGGCTTTAACTGCACCTGCTATCAACGGTTAATCATTAAATTAAGCTGAATCGAAAGCGCCTCTCAGAAATGGGGGGCGTTTTTTTATTGTGAACGCAGATAAACGCAGATAAACGCAGATTTAACTAAATTGTTGGGCGTAATATCGGGCGTAGCGTTGTTGGAGTTCTAGTAGTTCTTGGTGGGTTCCTGATTCGACTATTTGCCCTTTTTCTATGACTAATATGCGATCGCATCGCCGGACTGTGCTTAAACGGTGAGCAATAATGAAGACTGTGCGGTTTTGCATCAATCTTTCTAAGGCTTCTTGTACTAATGTTTCTGATTCGGAATCTAAGGCTGATGTGGCTTCATCTAAGATCAAAATTTGCGGGTTGAGAAATACCGCACGGGCGATCGCAATTCTTTGGCGTTGTCCACCTGATAAGTTAACTCCTCTCTCGCCTACCCAAGTGTGATAACCTTCTGGTAATTGTGTGATAAATTGGTGAGCGTTAGCAATTTTGGCGGCTTCTGCTACGGCTTCCATGTCAAAAGTATTTTGTCCGAAAGCAATATTTTGAGCAATTGTTCCGGAAAACATCACGGTTTCTTGGGGAACAATCCCAATTTGTCGCCGCAAACTTTGCAGTTTCACATCCCGAATATCTACGCCGTCAATTAAAATTTGACCTGATTCTGGGTCATAAAAGCGGGGAAGCAAATTTACAAAGGTGGTTTTACCAGCACCGGAAGCACCAACTAAGGCGATCGCTTCTCCTGGTAATGCCAATAAACTGATATCTTGTAATACTGGTTCACCGGGTTTGTAGGCAAAGGACACATGACGATATTCTACTTTTCCTTTGACTGGCGGTAAGGCGATCGCATCTAGTTTTTCTAATACTGTGGGTTGCATCGCCATCAATTCAAAAACCCTGTCAACGGAAGCCTCACCTTGTTTAAACTCATTGTAATTATTAGTAGTATGACCAATGGGATCAATTAACAACGCCGCCGCCGCTAAGTAACTAAAAAAGTCTCCCACTGTTAAGTTGTTTTGGGAAATTTGCCATGCTCCCACTATCACTAAAGAAACCGCACTTAACGCTTCCAGAAAGCCCACTATCGGTATTTGAATTGCTTTTAGGCGTTCGGCGGAATATTTAGCTTTATAACTTTGTTCTGCCTCATTGCCAAAGCGAGCAATTTCATAACTTTCCGCCGCAAAAGCTTGGACTAAACGGATACCGCTAAATACTTCGGTGAGAATTGCGGATAACCCAGAAACACGATTTTGACTTTTCAAGGAATATTTGCGTAACCTTTCCCCAAACCAGCCAATTAAAACCCCCATAACTGGCGCAATAATCACTATAGCTAGTGTCAGTTGCCAATTCAGGTAAATCATGTAAATGGGTATGGCTATTAATTGCAAAAGACAGGGGATAAAATCGTGAAAGACTTTATTCACCACTTCCCCCACCCGGTCAATATCTTCCGTGAGACGATAAGATAAATCTCCGGCTTTGGCGGTTTCAAAATAACTCAGATCCAGTTTTTGCAGATGGGAGTAAACCCGCTTGCGGAGGTCAAAAGCTACCCTTAAAGCCACTTTCGCCATGTACATATCTTGTACGGACTGAAAAAAGCCCCGCACCAAAAATACAAAAACCAGGATTCCAGCTAATCGGGCGATCGCTAGTACATTACCTTCCCCAAAGGGAGTTGCCAATTGCCCTGCAAAATTAATTAACGTTAAAGTTGCCAGTACATAACCGATAATCCCAATAAATCCCTTGGTGATATTTTGCCAATGGGGTTGGAGATAGGGTGATAATTGCCAGTAATTAGAACGGGTTTTCAAGCTGTAACTTCCACAAAGATATCTTCTCTTGTTAGACGCTATCAGCTTTTGGGTAGTTTCAGCGTAGTTATCTACTTTTCTGGGGGAAAAAGATTTATGGCTTTAATTTTAGCGCTGGATTTTGGTGGAACGAAGTTAGCCGCAGCAGTAGTAAATTCTGGTGAGAGGGAATGGTTAGGTTATGAACGTCGCCTGTCGCCAAGCAATGGAAATGCTAGCACTGACTTGGACATCATGCGCGACCTGATTAATTCTTTACTCCCAGGAGAAAAACCTGCTGCAATTGGTGTCAGTTTTGGAGGGCCAGTAGATGCTGAAACTGGGACTGTGCGCCTATCTCATCATGTCACTGGTTGGGAAAATATTCCCCTCAAACAATTGCTAGAGGATGAGTTTAGCGTTCCTGTAACTGTGGATAATGATGCTAATGTAGCCGCTTTGGGTGAATATCGCTTTGGCGCTGGTGTGGGAAATCATAGCTTGTTTTATATCACTATTAGCACTGGTGTGGGTGGTGGTTGGATACTCAATGGCCAGCCTTGGCGGGGTGTGGGGGGAATGGCTGGTGAAATTGGCCATGTAGTTGTAGATCCTGCGGGGCCTGTGTGTTTGTGCGGGAAGCGGGGATGTGTGGAACGGTTGGCTTCGGGGCCTTATATGGCGCAGGATGTTAGGGAATTTTTGGAAAAGGAACCGCCAAGTCGCCAAGGGCGCAGAGGTGAGATTTTGCGGGGGTTGGTGGGTAATGATTTGGATTTGATTACGGGAAAGATTGTGAGTGATGCTGCGGCGCAAGGTGATGAGTTAGCGCAGGATGTTTTATTTAAGGGTGCTTGGGCTTTGGGTGTGGGTATTGGGAATGTGGCGAATTTGATTAACCCACAGTTGTTTATTTTGGGTGGGAGTGTGATTAAATCTGGGGATAATTGGTGGGATGTGGTGCGAAAGGTAGCGCGGGAAACGGCTTTACCGGAAGTTGATTTTGCAATTGTGTCGGCGGCTTTGGGTGATGATGCGCCGCTTTGGGGTGCTGTGGCTTTGGCGGAATCTGGTTTGGATTAGAGACTTTCACAGTGCGATTAGGCAGTCTCTAATGTTTTTTCAACCTCTTGAAGTACCTCAACTAAAAAAGGAGCATCTGATTTAATAACATTTTGCTCACTACCATTATGTTTATGATGGGGAAAAGTAGGAAGATTTAATTTTCGATGATGTTCGGTATTGTCATAGCGAAATATTAGATTATTATTTGCATTCATATATTGATAACTATACATTTTTCTATCTATCGTGATTTCAACGTAAACAAATTCTCGCAAATGCAGCAATGAATTATTTTTAAAGTTTATATTTCCTTTAATAAATCCTTCATATAATCCTCTTTTTTCATATTCAATGTTAAATAACTTCACTATTTTAAAAGATTCAATCAAAAACTGAATTGCCTGAAAATAGTCTTCAATTAACAAAATCAACTTCCTCTATGGCTTCTTTTGTCTGTTGTAGATGTGCCAACATTCGAGATTCTCCAATCCATTCATCAAAGTCAAAATTATGGGAAAATTCATCATTATTAAAGCGGCTAATAAATTCCACTGTCGATAATTGATACTTAGTTTCAAATTCCTGAAGGCGTTCTTCTGTCCTTTTAATTCCGGTGTTAACACTTTGTAATCTTTCGGACAAAGCACTTTGAATAATTCGTCTGAGGGAATCCGGATCTTTTGACCTAAGTTTGAGTTCAGCCATCATTTTTTCTGAGTTATTTTGCCGCCATAGGAGGAAGGTGGGTCGATTTTTAGTCTAGCAAAAATAAACTACTATTACTGTGATGGCCTACTCCTTCTGCTGTCAATCCATATTAGAGAAGGTGCTAAAAAAACTTATCTTTTAAGCCACTCCCGACTCCCCACTCCCTACTTATTGATACATTTGCGTTGCTTTCAACATATGGTAGGTAATAATTAACTGTGTCAGCGCTAAAGGATAACTTTGCAATGTTTCTCCAGTTGTGCCGGCAATTTTGCCCAATTCGGGGTTACTTTCACGATCGCACACATTGAGTAAGTAAGGCAAATCCTCACATAAAATATGTTCCAACTTATTCACCTGTTCCAAAGTCGCATGACCATCAACTTCCAACACATCCACAGGTTTACTCATATCTCTATCTAAACCCAGGCGAACTGCTGATTGAGAATTACCGTTAGTTAAATTCAAAATAGAAGTAAAATCAGGATGAGGGATTGTTGGTCGCAACACTAAACGCACGTTTAAATGTCCGTTGTTTTCCTCTTTTTCTTCATTGGCGGGATAAAAACTCACCACTATATCCGACCATTGACGCTGGGGACGAATAAAATTTTCTGAATCTGCTTCCCGCTTTTTGAGTTCTGCCAATACTTGTTCTTCAGTGTAGCCCCGTTTTTGAGTATCTCGCTTCACTTTCCACTGAGCGCGGAGTTCTTCCGGGGGTGCAAGATAAACTTTTATGTCGTAGGCTTCACGAGCTGCACGGGTAGAATAACCTAGCAAACCCTCTATTATAACAAATTTCTGCGGTTTGATGTATTTTGGAGCCTCAAATTTTCCCGTTGAGTGACTATACACAGGTTTGAGAATGGGCTGTCCTGTGCGGAGTAGGGATAGGTGCTGCTGCATGATATCTAAATGATTACAGTCAGGATGTAGGGCTGTAATCCCCATTTCTGCCCGTTGTTGACGATCATAACTGTGATAATCATCGGTACAGATGAGCGTCACATTTTCTGGACCCAGTACCTGAGCAATTCCTCTAGTCAGCGTTGTTTTACCTGCGGCGCTATCACCGACAATCCCTAAAATTATTGGACGAGCCATCATTCCCCTCCTGATACGGGCAATAAGTACAGTAATTCACTATTGAGATAATGTTTCTCATTTTAGAGGGGAATTGACAAACTAACTTACTGAAAAGTGACTACGCAACATCTCTCAACATAGCCTTTATTGATGTTTGCTTATTTACAAAGAGTAAATAATTGCTAAATATCGTGAAATATCTCAAATATAACCATTATCTTTTATTTCTTAATCAGGTTGGTATAGCTATAATAGTTAGGGATAAAAGCCATAAAAAACCAGATATCGAGCAGAAAATTGGCAAATATAGCACCTCTATTCTAACAGTATTCAAAGAAGTGTTTCATATTAGAAATATCTGACGCCCTTTAGTATATACCAGAGTAATAAAGCCGTATTGGGGATCAATACAAATTAGGGATTATGGTGATGCTGAATATTTCAGAAATAGACAAAATTGATAAGTTTCGCCATCTTCAGTTAACTTTATGCGATCGCTGGCCGACCCTTGAGCTATTTGACTATGGTGAGGCGGATATTTTAATTATTCCCTCCCTCAGCATCGACCAGCATGAACTGCATAAAATCGCAGGTTGTGAGCATTATGAAGAAAGATTATTATTCTCTTTAATGCGGTTGCGAAACCCCCGCACAAGGTTGATTTACGTCACATCGATGCCTTTACATCCTAGTGTGATTGATTATTATTTACAACTATTACCCGGAATACCCTTCTCCCATGCGCGTAATCGCTTGCTGTTACTTTCTGCCTACGACTCCTCCCTCAAACCCCTCACAGCTAAGATTTTAGAACGTCCTCGCCTGCTAGAGCGCATCCGCCAAGCATTGAGGCTAGAAAAATCATTTATGACTTGCTACAATTCCACATTTTTAGAAGCAGAATTATCTCTAAAATTGAACGTGCCATTGTATGCAGCTGCACCAAATTTACAGATTTGGGGGACAAAAAGTGGGAGTCGGCAAATCTTTAAAGAAAGTGGAGTACCCCTCCCCGATGGTAGCGAAAAAGTCTTAAATCAGGAAGATTTGGCAGAAGTTGCTGCTAGTTTATGGGAACGCCAACCCACATTACAAAGAATAGTAGTGAAACTGAATGAAGGTATTTCTGGTGAAGGAAACGCACTTTTAGATTTAAGACCAATCCAAGATTTAGCACCAGGTAAAGTTGCTCATAATCAAACAGTAGCAGCAATTAGCGATCGCCTCCCCACCATGCGCTTTCAATCCACACACGAGACATGGGGAAATTTTGGCCACCGCATTACAGAATTAGGTGCGATCGCCGAAGCCTTTGTCGAAGGGGAAATTAAACGCTCTCCCAGTGTCCAAGGGCGCATCACACCCACAGGTGAAGTAGAAATTGTCTCCACCCATGACCAAATTCTCGGCGGACCAGACGGACAAATTTATCTCGGCTGTCGATTTCCGGCAGACTCCAGCTACCGCTTGCAATTGCAACAATACGGTTTAGAAATCGGGAAAAAACTCTCCGAAAAAGGAGCATTTGAGAGATTTGGCGTAGATTTTATCGCCGTAGACCAAGGAAATGGAAATTGGGACATTCAAGCCATAGAAATTAACTTGCGTAAAGGTGGTACTACTCATCCTTTCATGACACTGAAATTGTTAACCAACGGACGCTACGACCTTTCGACTGGATTATTTTACAGTCAGCAAGGGCGACCTAAATACTATATAGCCACCGACAACCTGCAAAAAGACAGATATCGCGGATTATTACCCAACGATTTAATGGATATCATCGCCCATCACCGACTCCACTTTGATAGCGGCACAGAAACAGGTACAGTTTTTCATCTCATGGGTTGTCTCTCCCAGTTTGGCAAATTAGGATTAACTAGCATTGGTGATTCCCCACAACAAGCCGAAGACATTTACAACAAAGTAGTCAAAGTATTAGACCAAGAAACCCGCAGCGAAAACCCTGACTTACCTTTATTTTCCGATTACACCTTCCCTATGGCTTGGGATGGATATAGTTAGGGACTGGGGACTGGGGAAAAAATTCCTCATCCCCAAAAACCCAACCTCAATAAAATTTTTTCAATTTAATCGATAATCCGTGAACCTGTGGCTAGATAAAGGATACAAGCATATTTGTTACCCAATTATCCCCTAATAAATGAGCAGGTAATTCCAGGTTGGCAAAAGATCCCACAGACTTGCTTTCACAACTACCTACCCCAGTAGAACTACACAGCCAAACCACAACCAGAATTAAAGTTACCGGTTATTTCATCAACCTTCTAGAATCATGCTGACTTATCACTCTTTTTATCTGCATGGGAAGGTGTGATTTTCTGCGAATTTGGCAGTTCCATATCATTTTTCGTTAACCAATCTTCAATAAGTTCAGCCGAAACATCAGACATATTCAATCCTCTAAAAAAGCAAACGGTTTTAAACCTGTCTTTGATTTCAGGAGGCAGGTAAACCCGAATCGAAGCTTCTCCTTGTGCCACACTATACTCCAACTAATAAACTTATTCACTAGTTTATTGGTGTAATGGTTCATCGGGGGAAATTATACATTAGTTGACTAATGCACCAGTGCATTGGTATAGTATCACCTATGCCCCAGGAAAGAGAAGTAACTCTATCCAGAGGATGACACAAAACAAAGGCAACGGAAGCCAGAAAGTGTCAACACGACTAAACCCATAGTTTAAAGACCAATTGCCGCTAAATTTATTTAAATTTGGCTTATTTACCCTGTAATAAATACCTTTAACCACAACACAACTAGATAATGATTCTTCTTGAAAACACAAAAAACACCCAAAAAAAATTTTTTGTCCGCTAAACCACTGACGAGAAACCAAAAAAATCGGTGACATTCTGCACTATCTACAGAAACACCGTATTTTCAACCCAAATTTAGTATCAAAAACACTCTAATCAACAATTGATTCCGGAGCTTAGAAATGCTAAAAAACTTCTGGTACGCCTGTGAATTTAGTTCAGCCATTACTCACAAACCTCAGCAAATTGTGATGTTAAATCAGAGATTTGTTCTCTATCGCAATTCTCAAGGCCAAATAGTTGCATTAAAAGACCAGTGTTCCCATCGGGGCGCAGCATTATCTCTAGGCTGGTTAGAAAACAATTGTATTCGTTGTCCCTATCATGGATGGAAATTTCAAGCTGATGGCAAATGTCTAGAAATTCCCGCTAATGAAACAGGAACACCCATTCCTAAAAAAGCTAATATAAACAGCTACCCAGTCCAAGAAAAATATGGTTTTGTTTGGCTATTTTATGGAGATTTAGCAGCAGCAGAACGTCCACAAATCCCTCCTTTAGCAGAGTTTAACAACCCCAATTTACATCGTTCATTTTTAACTTCTCCAGTCAATACACACTATACTAGAGTCGTAGAAAATGCTCTAGATGTATCCCATGTACCTATAGTACACGCTAATTCCTTTGGAGCCGGGTTTGGTAAAGATTCCAGGTTTCAAATTTACGATATTCAAAATGAAGCCGGAGGAATTAGTGCTAAAAGTAAATACAAGAATTACACTAAACCCAAAGGTTTATTTAAGCTGTTTTTTAAAGAAAAAAGTACAGATATAAATTCCAAAATAACCTTCTACTTGCCCAACATTACTAAACTGGAAACTAGCTCCGATAGCATCAAAATCGTTAATTTTGCTATTCATATTCCTGTTGATGAACATACAACTCTCAGTAAGCGAATTATTTTCCGAAGTTTCTTACCCTACTCTTTCTTAGATAGTATATTCTTAAAATACTATAGTAAAATTAATGGGGAAGACAGCACTGTTAGCGAGTCACAATATCCCAAAGTTATACCTGATAATTTATCAACAGAAGTTCATGTCTCTGCTGATGCTTTTACTCTGCAATATCGCCAACTTCGTCAGAAATATTTAGATATGGGCTGGGGATTACAGCCTAATAAGGTTACATCAGATAACTCGCCGCAAATTTCCCTACAACATTCTTACACCTGATTAATTAAATAAGGTTACATCTGAAAATAGACAATTTGTGATTCAGAATTGATGGTCATCAAGTAAATTTGGCACGATGAAGTTGATAGAAAATTCCTCCGACAAGTTATCTAAAAAAGATCAGAGACAAATATGTTAAAAAACTTTTGGTATGCTTGTGAATTTAGCTCATCAATTACCAATAAGCCGAAGCAAGTTTTGATGTTCAATCAGAAATTTGTACTTTATCGCAACTCTCAAGGAAAAATCGTCGCTTTAAATGACCAGTGTCCCCATCGCGGTGCAGCTTTTTCCCTCGGTGAAATTGAAAAAGACTGTCTACGTTGTCCCTATCATGGCTGGAAATTTCAAGCTGATGGAGAATGTATAGAAATTCCTTCTAATCCACCGGGTACACCTATTCCGAAAAAAGCTCATGTACCTACTTATCCAGTTGAGGAAAAATATGGTTTCATTTGGCTATTTTATGGAGATTTACCAGCAGAAGAACGTCCTCCTTTACCGAGCTTTCCCGAATACATGGTCTCCACCATGCGCCCGGTATATGATGATAGTATAGATAATGCTAACTATGCTCGTCTCATGGAAGCAAATCTTGATTTCACCCATGTCATTGCAGTACATAAGAAATCATTTGGTCAAAGAATCCCCATCAATAAACCTATTACTTATCAAGTGGATAAATATGATTGGGGTGCAGTTGCTCAAGTCAATTATGAATCTTTAGGTAACTCCAAAAGTATTTTGAACTTCTTACTAGGTGGAAGACCAGAACTGAAAACCAAACTAACTTTATATCTCCCTAATGTTACCCTTGCAGAAATTAATGTCGGTCGGGGGGGAAGATTTGATATCAAGTTTGGGATTTTAGTTGCTCACCTACCTATTGATGAGAATACCACCCGTGTAAAACGGGTTTTATATCGGAATATTTTACCTGTACCTTGGTTAGATGGATTTTTTAGAAAGATTGACCACAAATTAGCCCAAGAAGACACCGTGGTAGTTTCTACTTTAAACTCTCAAACTATGCCAAAAATATCTGAAGAAATTCATGTAGCGGCTGATGCTTTGGATATTACTTTCCGTCAGTTTCTCCAAAAATCTCAGGTAGATTATTTTCCATCTAGCCATGAGAAAGATAAACAGTCAATTGATATGAATTAATATTCTGGCCTGAATAAAATAAACAACCCAAATTGCTCAAACTCCAAAACTCTTAACTCTCAATCTCTGCGACTCTGCGACTCTGCGTGATAGCAATCTCATCGAAATAGCATAAACCTAAGTGGGGAGATAAATATGACTTTTGTCCTAGAGAAATCCGTGACACAACAAATCAGTATGCGCGGAGTAATTGACAAGTTTTTCAGAAAAATGTTTGATAATACTTGCCAAAGCCTGGAAACTTTAGATGGTAAGCAGTTTTCTGAACAGTCTTGGAATCGGAATCACAACGGAATATGGACAGTTGGTAAAAGTAGTGAGGATGCTATATATATTGACCGTGTTCTGCACAATGGGAATGTTTTAGAAAAGGTCGGAGTTAACTATGTTGCAATAGAAGGTGAGTTACCTCCGGGAATGTCTTTTGAGAAATCAGGCGCTTTGGCTACAGATGTAGCAGATAAAATTAATATGAGCAAAGCTAACCGCTATTTCGCTACAGGTTCTAGCTTTGTCATCCATCCCTATAATCCAATGGCTCCCACGGCTCATGCTAACTACCGCTATTTCGAGATTCGTAATGGTGAGCAACCTATTTATTGGTGGCTTGGGGGTGGTGCTGATTTAACACCAGCATATCTGTTTGAAGAAGATGCAGTTCATTTTCATCAGGTGCATAAAGATGTTTGTGATCAGTACGATGCTGCTTATTATCACCGTTTTAAAAAGTCCTGTGATCAATATTTCCATATACCGCATCGAGATGAACATCGGGGGATTGGGGGCATTTTCTTTGACCATTTAAATAATGATAATCCGGAAAAGTTGCTGTCATTAGTGACTAGTTGCGCTGATGCTTTTATGCCTGCTTATATGCCGATTTTAGAAAGGCGTAAAGATATGTCTTTTAGTAAGGAAAATAAGTATTGGCAACATCTGGTACGTGGGCGGTATGTAGAGTTTATTTTATCGTGCGATCGCGGTATGCGTTTTGGTTTAGCTAGCGGTATGGTGAAGCAACAAAGTGTATTTAATTGTATGCCTCCTGCTGCTAGTTGGGAATATGATGATCAACCTCTTCCCGGTAGTAAAGAAGCGATGTTAAAAGAAGTATTGAAAACTCCCCGTGAGTGGCTATGAATTTCTGTTGATTGCAACTGATAAACGCTTCAATCAAAGTGACGCTACCATGAGAAAAACCAAATTATTCAGCATCAGACAATCAATACCTAAAGCTCTATTAAATGACCACTTTCAGCCCAAAATACAGCCCCTACAGGTAATGCATAAAAACCAACAAGATACATATATTACGAATGAGCTAGAAATAGATATTGCATTATCCTGTCTTAATGCTTGTAAGTATGTCCTAGTTTGGATCATTGGACTTTGCTTATATTCAAGTATGTAAAGGGGAGTATATCAGAGTGGAAAATATGAGCATGGAAAAGGAATTAGTTACAGGTAAACTTCGCATGGAAGATATCATCAATTTAGATGAATCTAAAGCGATGAATTTGTTCCAGAAAAGGTTGCAAAAATACAAAAATCTCACAGCAGAAATGGGAGATGCAGCCGCTTTTGAACAGATGATGGAAAAATATCCTGAACAACAAAAGGCTTTGATGGGTACTTTTATTGATCACAATACTCTTGCTGAAGGTTTTACTCAAGCTGCGCCTTTATTAGGTTTAATGGGCTTTGTAATGGATGTTGTAGATGTTTCTGAAAATGGCACAGATGCAGCTTTGGAAATTCAAAGAGTTTGCCCAGTTTTAGCTATTGCGAAAGAGTACGGTGTTGATAATCCCTGTCGTGTTTTTTGTGAAATGGAACAGGAGGCGACAAGAAGGGCTTTTCCGGGAATTAAGGCGGCGATTTTGAGTAAGCAAGCTGAGGGTGATTGTGTTTGTGTATTTAAGTATGAAAGAAATGCGAGTGATTTGTTGGTAGGTAAGAGGGATAATCAAAATACTTTTTCTCGTGTGTTTTCTTTCGTGGGGTTAATTCCTAGTTTATTTAAGATTGGCTTTAAGATGCTGAAAATGCGGGTGTTTAATTAATTTTGGAGATGCGAACCGCCAAGACGCAAAGAACGCCAAGGGAAGAGGGTATAAGAGGGTTTTTCACTGGGGGTGGTTATCACTTCTTCACTCACAATTTTAAAATGTCTATTCTTTATTCCTCTGTGTACTCTGCGTCTCTGTGGTTAGATTAAAGTCTTAATTACAATAAAAAGAAAACATGAACAACTTTATCACTGATTTAAAAAGGATTATTTCTGGGGAAGTTAGTAACACAGAATCAGATTTAGCAGCAGTTTCTCACGATTTTGGGAATATTGTGAAAAAACAGCCCCAAGTTGTGATTCGTCCTCACAATTCTACTGATGTGGCTGAAGCAATTAAGTATGCTAATCAACAAGGTTTAACAATTTCTTCACGGGCGGCGGGACATTCTTTAAGTGGTCAATCTTTGAATGAAGGGGGAATCCTTTTAGATATGAGGAATCTCAACCAAATTCATGAGTTTTGCCCTGATGAACTTTGGTTTCTAGCCGATGCTGGTGTGTGTTGGAAGCAAGTTGTTGATACTGCTATTCCTTGTGGTGTAATTCCTCCTGTTCTGACTAATAATTTTGAAGTTACTTTGGGGGGAACTCTTTCTGCTGCTGGTTTGGGTTTGAGTTCTTTTCGTTACGGTTCTCAAGCTGATAATTGTTTGGGTTTGGAAGTGGTGACTGGTACTGGAGATATTGTTTGGTGTACTCCAGAAGAAAATAGCGAACTTTTCTATCATGTGCTTTGTGGTTATGGTCAGTTTGGTATCATCACTAAGGTGAAAAATCGCCTGCGAAAATATCGCCCTTACACTCGCAGTTATTTTCTTTCCTATGACGATTTAGATCATCTTTTGCATGATGCACGAGGTCTGGTTTCACAAGGTGGGATAGATGGTTTAGTATCTTTGTTTTCACCTTGTTTACAAGGAATGAGTAGGAAATATCATCAGATGAAACCTTTGGTTCAATGGTTTTATCGAATGCAGGTTACTCTGGAGTTTGATGATGTGAATGAGATAAATGATGCTGAATTTTTGGCTGATTTAAATTTTTATCGTCATGTTCACACTGAGGATTTGATGTTTGAGAAGTTTATTCAACCATTGGGTCAAGTTCCTCATCCTGTAAATACTGCTAATACTTGGATCGATATCCTTTTACCAGGGTCTAGGGCTAAGGAATTTATTGATATTGCTCTGGAACGCATACCTAATTTCCTGGATTTTCGCACTTTACCTGTGGGTTCTTTTTGTCTCAGTTCTCGTAATCATAAGTTACCTATGTTTCCTTTACCAGATGATGAGTTTATTGTCGGTTTGGGGCTGTATCCGACTATTCCGAAAACTCAGGTGGAGGCTGTATTAAAGCAGTTAAATTTGTTGACTGATTTGGGTTTTCAAATGGGGGCTAAAAGATATCTGGCGACTTGGGCGGATTTTGATTTACTTAGGTGGCGATCGCAATTTGGGAGTTATTGGTATAAGGTCAATGATTTGAAAAGAAAATATGACCCTGCTGGGATTCTGAATCCTGGTTTCTTTAAATATGAACAGGTTGTAGAAATAGGGGCGACGAAGTATACAAATTAATGAAAACCCCACCCCTAGCCCCTCCCCGCAAGCGAGGAGGGGGACAAGAATAAAGAAGATTTGACGAATTATTTAAAACTGCTATATCAGGAAGTATTGAATGTTACGAAGTTCTGAGAAAATTCGGAAATCGTCATTGTTTCCCCGGAATGTGCGGTGGTTAGTCGCTTTAGGTATGACCTCTGTGATGGCGATGGGGGCGGGTGTAGTTTATGTAACTCGTCCTTCCACTAGTCAAACTCCAGTTGCGACTACCCAAGTTAGTCAACCAGTGATTCCAAAAGTGAATGCTTTGGGAAGATTGTCACCCGCAGGTGAAGTGATGAAAATTTCGGCTCCTACTGATCCTAGTGGTGGGAGTCGGGTTGCGGAACTGTTGGTTGATGAAGGTGAACAAGTCAACGGGGGAGATGTGATTGCTATTTTGGATAACCGCGATCGCCTGCAAGCTAATCTTAAGGAAGCACAACAACAAGTGCAAGTGGCAAAATCACGGTTGGCTCAGGTAAAAGCTGGCGCAAAACAGGGTGAAATCTCCGCTAGAGCAGCCACAGTCAGAAATCTGCAAGCCCAGTTAGAGGGCGAAATTCAAACCCAACAAGCTGCTAATGCTCGCCTCCAAGCTGAGTTGGACAGTGCAGAGATGGAATTTCGCCGCTATGAAAGTCTTTATAATCAAGGTGCGATCGCCGCTTCCGCTTTAGATAGTCGCAGATTAACCGTCAGAACCGCCCAAGCCGAATTAAATGCTGCTGAAGCCAGTTTAGCCAGAACTCAACGCACACTCACAGCCCAAATTCAAGAAGCCCAAGCTACTTTAGCGCAAACAGCAGAAGTGCGCCCCACAGATGTAGCCATAGTAGAAGCAGAAGTAAATAGTGCGATCGCCACTGTGGAAAAAATGCAAGTGGAACTGGATGTAGCATACATTCGCGCCCCCAAAGCCGGTCAAATTCTCCGCATTCAAGCCCGTCCCGGTGAAACCATCGGTGAGGAGGGAATTGTGGAACTAGCTCAAACTAATCAAATGTATGCGATCGCCGAAATTTATGAAAGTGATATTGGCAAAATTCGCCCCGGTCAAACTGCTAATATCACTAGTCCTAGCAATGCTTTTACAGGTAAATTAACCGGAACAGTTGAACAAATTGGCTTACAAGTAGCAAAAAAAGATGTCTTAGACAGTGACCCCACAGCAGCGACAGACGCGAGAGTCATTGAGGCAAAAATTCGTTTAGATGAAACTGCAACTCAGCAAGTGGCTAACTTTACTAATCTGCAAGTAAACGTAGAAATAATCATTGATTCTGAATAATATTTATGTTTAAACGTAAAATTCCCCTAGCTTGGCGGCAATTAATGAAACAAAAAGGGCGATTTTTAGTAGCTCTTTGTGGCATTACCTTTGCTGATTTTCTCATGTTAATGCAGCTAGGATTTCAGTCAGCTTTATATGATAGCAATACCCGGTTTCATGAACTGTTAGAAGCAGACTTAGTTTTAGTCAGCCGTCAAGCACAAAACTTAGGATTGCTGAGTAGTTTTCCCCGTCGGCGTTTATTTCAGGCTGCTAACTTCTCAGAAGTAGAGTCTGTTAATCCTGTGTATGCTCGTTTAGGTGTTTGGAAAAGTCCCCAAACCAAGTTAGATGAATCAATTTTAATCCTGGGCTTTAATCCCGAAAAACCTGCATTTAATTTACCAGAAGTCAATCAAAAATTAGCGCAGATTAAATATCCCAACACATTCTTCTTTGATCGTAATTCTAGCGGAAAATATGAACAGGCGATCGCCCAAATTGATCAAGGTCAACCCATCAACACACAAGTACAAGGGCGTAAAGTCCAAATTAGCGGTTTGTACGAAGTCGGCGCTTCTTTTGTCGCCAATGGTAGCCTAATTACCAGTGATCAAAACTATTTGCGGATATTTTCAGGACAGCAACCGGGTCAAGTCAACTTAGGTTTAATTAACCTGAAACCGGGAAGTAATCCTGATGTAGTCGCCAAAGCATTGCAATCTTATCTCACTGATGATATCCAAGTTTTTACCAAACAACAATTCATTGATTTTGAAAAGCAATATTGGCAAGAAAATGGCGCAATTGGTTTTATATTTTCCTTGGGTGTCACCATTGGATTTTTAGTCGGTGTAATTA
Organism: Nodularia chucula CCY0103; assembly: GCF_963923915.1. NCBI lineage: Bacteria > Bacillati > Cyanobacteriota > Cyanophyceae > Nostocales > Nodulariaceae > Nodularia > Nodularia chucula. The sequence goes on from NZ_CAWUOL010000057.1 coordinate 20,375, forward strand.
TTGTTTATCAAATTATTTATAGTGATGTGATGGATCACTTGCCAGAATATGCGACACTTAAGGCAATGGGTTATCGTAATAGCTATTTATTATTAGTTGTCTTTCAAGAAGCAGTAATATTAGGAATATGTGGTTTTGTTCCTGGTGGATTGGTATCATTTTTTATGTATGCTTTTACCCGGAATGTTACGAAACTACCACTATTTATGACCCCTGACCGGATAATTTTTGTATTAATATTAACCATGCTTATGTGTGTAATTTCTGGTGCGATCGCCATGCGTAAATTAAATTCGGCAGACCCAGCAGATATATTTTAAAATGCCGATGATAGCAATTACTATGCAAGGAGTAATAATTAAACCTAGATGGACGCAGATATTTTTTTACAAAGATTCTGGTACGATCAATACACCATCTTTGACATTCAATATTCCGGAAGTCACAATTTGATCTTCTGGCTGTAATCCTGCTAAAATTTGGTAATGATCATCTCGAATATGCCCTAACTTGACTGGCTTCTGGCGTGCTATTAGTTGAGTAAACCCTTGTGGTGACTCTTGTTTTTCCACAACATAAACAAAAGTTTCTTCACCCAGTCGAGAAACTGCTTTAGTAGGAATCAACACCCCAGAACGCTGATTTAAAATTACTCTTGTTCTAATTAATTGATGTGGTTTTAACAGACCTTCGGAATTATTAAAAAGTGCTTTAATTAAAGTTGATTCCTCCTGATTATTAGCATCTGGAGAAATATCAGATATTTTACTACTACTAATAACTTCGCCTTGGGGATTTAAAATTTCTACAGCCATTCCTGGGCGTAATTCTCTACTTTGTGCAGGTGAAACGGAAATCTGAACTTCCAAAGGTTGATTTTGAGAAACTGTAACTATTGGTGTAGCAGTATTGACTAAATCACCTACTTTCAACTTAATATCACCAACTGTACCGCTAAAAGGTGCTGTAATTCGATAAATTGGGGGCTGAGTTTGTCTGGTTTTAATATTTTCCTCTGCTTGTTGCAGAACTTTTTCCGCTTGGGAAATTTTGTTTTGTTCTCCTTGAATTTGGGTATTAATTGCACCTAGATGAGCTTTGATGGTATCTAGTCTGCTAGAAGATTGATCTCTAGTAAGTCGAGATATGGCTCCTTGTGCTGCAAGATCAGCATACCTTGCATATTCCTGTTGCTGTAATTGCAAATTAGCATTGTGAGATTGGCGTGCTGCTTCTAGGGATTGAAGTTTAACACGGGAATTTTCCCTTTGTATGATTGCAGTTTGTCTAGCAGCATTAATTTCATCCATTGTTACCACTGGAGAATCTACTTGCAGAATGGGGGTTCCTGCTGCTACTTGTTCTCCTGGTTTAACCAGAATTTGGGTAAGTTGTCCGGAAATTTTTGAGGGTATTTCTACTGAACGCTGAGGCTCTAAACGCGCCACAAAATCAGAACTTTCCTGAACCATACCAACTTGTACTGTTGATACTTTAACTCTGATTCCTGGGTTTTGAATTATAGTAGTTGCTGCTGGTTGTGTAGGGATAAATAACCGCCAAAATATAGCTGTTCCACTACCAATAATTAGTATAAAAGCTAACGATAATCTCAGCCATCGTCGTTTGTTAATGGATGACTTGTATGACAGGTTGGAAATATCTTCTTGAAAATCAGTTTGCGGCTCAGGGGGTGTCATAGGAGAATCTAAGATGTTAACTAAAACAAAATAGTAGACTTTGCCATGATAACCATTGATTTGGGTTGATGCTCAGAAGAACTGGAGATGTGGCATATCTAAATATACTCTTTAATAAATTTAGCTGATATCTATCCGAAGGTGAATGATAGAGCAAAAATTAAGAACATTGGTAAACAATATTCGTAATCCGCACTTAAAAATACATTAAATAACAACTGTATAATTAATTACGAATTACGAATTATTCAAAGATTACTTATAGCTGCTACAAATTGCTGAGAAACAAAAGGTAAAATTTCTCGGCTTTTAGCATTGGCTTTACCTTCAGTAAATACTACTAAATTGTAAGGTTGCTGATTTGGTAATTCAATATAGGCTGCGTCATGACGCACTTGACTTGTCCAACCGGCTTTTGACCACAGTTGAGCATTTGGGGGAAGTCCACTACCTAAAAAACCTGTAACTTGGTCTTCTTCCACATCTTTGGGCAAATCATCGGGTTTGAGACTGCGTTTGAGTAAATTCATCATGGCTTGCGATCGCGCGCTAGACACAGCGACCCCGCCCACAATACTATGAATTAACTTAGCGATCGCATTAGTAGTCACCATATTGCGATTATCCAGAATTTCCCCATAAAACGCCCGTTCCCGACCATAGGGACCATCACCCCAAGTTTTTTGACAGACATTAATTGTCTCCATTTCCTCCCAACCCAAAGACTGAAAATAACGGTTAACAATATGACGTTGATATTTCCAAGTTTCAAAAGGTCCCACAGGTAACTCCGGCCCCGAAGTCGTCCCACTCAAAATATCAACAATTAAACTAGTAGCATCATTACTAGAATCCACAATCATATCTTTCAAGGCGCGTTCCAACTCCTGAGAAGATTGAATCATGCCTTTTTCCAGCCATTCATTCACTGCAACCAAATAAAACAGTTTCACCACACTGGCCGGATAAATCCGCTCCACACCACGATAAGTAAAACCACGGGCTGTATGGTTCCAAAAAGCATCAGGAGTCAAAGCCCCACCAGTATTTACAGCTATGGGGGGATCATAGACAATCCAAGTTAGAGCTACTTGGTTCCGGGCTAAAGTCGGAAATGTTGCCCAAGTTGCTTCTAAAATGCCATTACCAATCTTTTCCAGTTGTTCGTCTTTTCTAAAGAAAATCATTGCAGAATGCTCTCTAATTCAGAATCCCAAATCCTCAATTTGCCATCGGCGGAAGAATACCACTGTCTCGCTCATCTAAATTTATATGATTCTCCTGAATGTACACGCTTGGCAACTCAAGCCGCATCTGGGCGACATTTGCGAATCACCTCAAATCAACAGATATCAGCAGTTGAGGTGTGTTTGTGTGAGGATGACTATCCTGGCTGGGTATCCTATGCCGATTTGGGTATATTACAACCTGCTACTGTACTTTATCAGGCGAAATCATTTTCTCAGGCGGAAATTACTCAACTTCTCCCAGATGTAATTACTTTTACCCAAAAAGCCCAGCAACAATCAAACTATTACCTCTGGGGTGGTACAGTCGCCCCCAATTATGACTGTTCCGGGTTAATCCAGGCGGCTTTTGTGTCCGTGGGTGTTTGGCTACCCAGAGACGCTTATCAACAAGAAGCTTTTACCCAAGGAATTACTCTGAGTGAGTTACAACCTGGGGATTTAGTGTTTTTTGGCACTCCTGAAAAAGCAACTCATGTGGGGTTATATTTGGGCGATGGTTATTACATTCATAGTTCGGGAAAAGATCAGGGACGGAATGGGATTGGAATTGATATCCTCTCGGAACAGGGAGATGGGGTGAGTCAGTCCTATTATCAGCAGCTGCGAGGTGCTGGTAGGGTGATTAAGAGTTATAAACCACAGAGACATTGAGGACACAGAGGAAGATGAGGAGTGGGTTAATTTCTAAGCAGTTAAATCAGGAAAATGGGGCGATGTCGGTAATTGTCCCGGATGTTTCAGTGGTTGTACCGGTGCGGGATGAGGTGGAAAGTTTACCACTTTTGTTAGAGGCGATCGCATCTCATGTTAGCGATGGTAACTTGAGTTATGAAATCATTTGTGTAGATGATGGTTCTAGCGATGGTTCGGCAGAATTTCTCAAGGAACAAGCCCAAATCCGCACTGATTTAAAGGCGGTGCTGTTACGGCGGAATTACGGACAAAGTGCAGCCATGGCCGCTGGGTTTAATTATGCCACCGGTCAAGTCATTGTGACTCTAGATGCTGACTTGCAAAATGACCCAGCCGATATCCCCTTATTATTAGCTAAATTAGCCGAGGGTTATGATTTGGTGAGTGGTTGGCGACATCAACGCCAAGATGCTGTACTTTCCCGGTTAATTCCTTCTAAAATTGCCAATTGGCTGATAGGGAAAGTTACAGAAGTGAAATTACATGATTACGGTTGTTCCCTCAAAGCTTATCGGTCGGAAGTAGTAGCAGATATGAATCTTTACGGAGAACTGCACCGCTTTTTACCTGCATTGGCTTACATCGAAGGGGCGCGAATTACAGAAATTCCGGTGCGTCACCATGCGCGGCGTTTTGGTAATAGTAAATATGGCATTTGGCGGACTTTTCGCGTAGTCATGGATTTACTAACCATTTACTTTATGAAAAAATTCCTCACCCGTCCCATGCACGTTTTTGGGTTATTGGGTTTAGGTTCAATGGTGACAGGAACCCTGATAGGGATCTACTTAACTTTTGTTAAATTAGCTTTTGGTCAATCAATTGGTAATCGTCCTTTACTAATTTTGGGCGTACTGCTGTTATTAACTGGGGTACAGCTATTTTGCTTTGGTCTGTTAGGGGAATTATTGATGCGTACTTACCATGAATCTCAAGGTCGTCCCATCTATCGGGTGCGAGAAGTAGTAGCCAAAAATGTTAAGTAACGTAACAATGTGATTAACAAACACTCAAAACAAACATAAATCTGATTTGAAAGTTTTTCATACATTGGACGCTAAACTACGACGCAACCTGCTGGTATTATTTGCCGCAGGTTTATTATTCTGGTCTAGCATTGCCTCATTATTACCGACTTTACCTTTGTATATTCAAGATATTGGGGCTACCAGTCAACAGATTGGCATTGTCATGGGTAGTTTTGCCATTGGGATGTTATTATTTCGCCCCTGGTGTAGCAATTTAGCAGACCAACGGGGACGTAAGATAGTGTTACTGATTGGAATGTCAGCAGTAGCGATCGCACCTTTGGGTTATATCTTTGCTACTTCTATTATCCCACTCATGGTGTTACGTGCCTTTCATGGTATTAGTATCGCCGCTTTTGGCACTGCTTACATGGCATTGGTGGGAGATTTAGCCCCGGCGGAAAATCGCGGTGAAGTTATTGGTTATATGAGTTTGGTAAATCCCCTGGGTGTAGCTATTGGCCCAGCCTTGGGGGGATATTTACAAGCCGCAGCTGGTTACACGCCATTATTTCTCCTCTCTGCGACTTTGGGTTTTGTGGGAATGTTATGTATCATTCCTCTGGTTAATCCAGATGTAGATGAAAGCCTGGACAAGAGCGCTGATGATCATCTATTCTGGCGGTTATTATTAACCCCCCGTGTGCGTATACCAGCAATCGTCATGTTTTTGATTGGCATGGCTATGGGAACTATACATACCTTTGTGGCATTATTTATCAACTCCACCGATATAGATTTGAATCCAGGACTATTTTACACAGTAGCGGCGATCGCCAGTTTTAGTGTTAGGGTGTTCATTGGTCGGGCTTCTGATAAATATGGACGGGGTTTATTTATCACCCTAAGTTTAATCGCCTTCACCTTCGCCATGATTGGGATTTGGCAAGCCACTAGCGCCCCCATTTTCTTACTATCAGCATTTGTGCAAGGTGGGGCTTCGGGGACAGTAATTCCCATGATGGCGGCCATGATGACAGACCGCGCCCACCCACACGAACGGGGACGCATATTTGGCGTATCTCTAGTAGGATTTGATATTGGCATTGCGATCGCTGGGCCAGTTCTCGGTTCCATAGCCGAAGAAGTAGGCTACCGCAATATGTTTGGTTTTGGGGCTGGTTTAACTTTCCTGGCAATTTTGATATTTCTCACCCAGTCCAGCCATAACTTCAAAAATTCTCTGCGTTTTGCTTTAGGACGTGGTACAGACAGTTATTCCTTAAATAATGCCAACTAAAACTAAAAAAAGGCAAAATAGAATCACATCTACTTTGCCTCTTTCCTTTTAAAGCGGGCGAGGAGGGATTCGAACCCCCGACACCGTGGTCCGTAGCCACGTGCTCTAGTCCACTGAGCTACACACCCTTACAAGAATCTCATCATAACACTACTCTTAAAATAATGCAAGACATAATCCCAGATAATTTTTTAACACACCTGGATAGTCAAGGGGAAGCGCAGATGGTAGATGTCTCTGCAAAAATAGCAACTATCCGCCAAGCAGTCGCTGTGGCTAGAGTGCGAATGCTACCCGAAACCTTCGCCGCCATTCAAGCCGGTAATGCACCTAAAGGTGATGTTTTAGCAACTGCGAGATTAGCCGGAATTATGGCCGCCAAACAAACAGCAACCTTAATTCCCCTGTGTCATCCCTTACCCCTGCAAAAAATTACCGTAGAGGTGACACCTCACCCCCAACTCCCCGGTTATGAAATTCACGCCACTGTTAAAACCAAAGCTGAAACTGGTGTGGAAATGGAAGCCTTAACTGCTGTATCTGTGGCGGCTTTGACTTTATACGATATGGCCAAGGGTTTAGAAAAATCGATTCAAATTGAAGCAATTCACCTAGTTAGTAAAACTGGGGGGAAATCAGGGGATTATTCTGCACCGGCTTGACAGGTCTTGTGGCCAGAGCAGCCTAAAAACTCTAAAATGAGTAAGTACATAGCAAATATTCTAGTTTCAAATAAATCTTTATGCCTCCTCGTTGGCCTCGCAAACCCGACCGCAAAGATCCAGACTTCCGCAAGTTAGATGACCGGATGACTTTTGCTGTTCATGTAGCACTAACTACAGCTGTTAATTCTGGTTTATGGTTTTTCCACAATTTAAAAGCAGCTACCTGGGAATGGCTACCCTGGTTAACAGCCGGTTGGATATTAGTATTGTTGGTGCATTTAATTTATATTAGTGCGATCGCCGATTATAGCGAAACTCCAACCAAATCTACCTGAAGACATACTATTAAAGCTAGGGCGATTGTAACCTGTGGTAGTAGATTCCCCCGGATAATTGGGCGATAATGATTAAATACCCGGATAGTTAACGCTCTTTATTGATCTCAGGTGATTTTTATGGCTACAACTAATACCACAGAATTACTAGAAGCCCTAGCTACTGAAATTGGTGACGCTGTTTATATAGATATTGCTAAATGGCATCTTTATTTATCTGATGCCAAATTACATACTGTGGTAGCTGAACAGATGTATCCTTTACTGACTTCCCAAACTGTGAATGAAGAAAAAGTTATCGCAGTTTTGGAATCTATCCCTGTAAAAATTGGCGGTGGGAGAAAGGAATTATCTTTAAATGATCTTCTACCTTTGCAATGTCAGGTGAATTTAGTGGATATTTTGGAAAAGTATCAAAGCCAGGTTTAATTGGTGAATATCATGCAGAGGCGCAGAGTCGCAGAGGGGAGGTTAGTAAGGTGAATGAGTTTTTCTAGAGTTAATTTTGGTTGATATTTTTTTGAGGTGATTAATTATGTTTTTACAACTTAAGGATTCTGGGGATCTGATCAAAATTCTCGATTTTCAGGAATTAATTGACCCCAATAATAATATTATTCGCGCCAAAGGCCAATTAGGTGAAGAAGAACAAGAACCTGATTCTTATTCTAAACAAAATCTATTATTTCCCTCTGGTGAAAGTTTACCCCGTTGTTGGTTAGATGCAAATTATCGACATCCTCAACTGTCAAAAAGATAAATGATATCATGTCCGTTTAATTAGTTACGATTAGTCACCCCACCCCCTCCCCGCAAGCGAGGAGGGGAAACTCTTAACTAGGAAACAGCTTCTTCAACAACTGTTTCCCCCTGCTGTGAATTAGGGAAAAATGCTTTAACTATCCAGTAGGTGAAAATATGGGACATTAAACCCAAGGGACCAGCAAACAAACACAAGGATAGAGAGTGGAATGTCCAAATCCCTGTTTTCTGTCCTTCTAAATATATCCAGCGACCGACAAATAAATCCATGACTAAAAAATGAATCCAGCCAGTTGCTGCTGCTGTTTCATTACTGAAAAACATCGCAATATCAGCTAATTGAGGATTAGATAAAGCGGCGGCATTTTCTGGTGTAATGCTGCTGATAAATAAATACAAATATGCACCAGCTAACACTACAAATGGTAAATATGATGCCATGACTCGCTGTGTGAGTTTCCACTTGGGGAGGAAAATCATTAATACCCAAAAGGGTAAAACGAAGACATTGGCGATATCAAATAGTTGGGAGATATTCATAAGGAGACTAATTGTGATTCTATTTCTGAAGGTTGTAAATCACGACCAATAAAAACTAAGCTGGTTTGTTTGGTTTCTGCTAGTTTCCAAGGACGATCATAAAATTTATCAAATCGACTTCCCACACCTTGCATTACTAAGCGCATGGGTTTGTTTGGGACGGCGACAAAGCCTTTAATACGATAGATTTCTTGTTGATTAACTAGTTTTTCTAGTTGTTTTTGCAGTTGGTCTGGGTCAAAGCTGCGGTTTAATACTAGATGAGTTGAGGTAATCTCTTCGTCGTGTTCGTGGTCTGCTTCGCTGTCGTGATGGCTGGGACGACTATCTAAATTATCTTCGACTGCGGCTTGGAATCCTAGTAAAATTGAGGCATCTACTCTACCGCGATCGCTTTCGACAATCTTTACAACTCTGGGTAATTCTTGCTTAATTAATGCCTCTACTTGCTGTTTAGTCTCTAGATCAACTAAATCAGTTTTATTCAACACTACTAAGTCTGCACAAGCTAATTGATCCTCAAACAATTCTTGCAAGGGTGTCTCATGTTCTAGGCTATCATCTGCTTGCCGTTGGGCGGCGATCGCCTCTGGATTACTGGCAAATGTACCTGATGCTACTGCTGCACAATCTACCACGGTAATCACTGCATCCACTGTAGCGGCGGCGCGGATTTCTTGCCAACGAAAGGCTTTAACTAAAGGTTTGGGCAAAGCTAACCCAGAGGTTTCAATTAAAATACAGTCTATGCTGTCTCGGCGTTTGATTAATTGTTGCATCGTCGGATAAAACTCTTCCTGGACGGTACAACATAAACAGCCATTGGTTAATTCAAAGATATTACTGCTATCTTCCCCTTCTCCGGGGCAAATTTCACAGGATTTCAATAACTCCCCATCAATACCCAATTCACCAAATTCATTGACTAATACTGCTATGCGGCGACCTTGATTGTTTTGTAGTAGATGACGAATTAAGCTGGTTTTACCACTGCCTAAAAAGCCTGTAATCACTGTGACGGGAATTTTTGTAGCCATTGTTTAGTTAAAGTTATCACTGAGGCTATATTATTCTCGCTCAGTTACAACATTTGGGGCAACCTGTTTGCCATCGCCTCAACTTACATCAGATGACAGCAAACTAGCTACCCCGATATTTTTACGAAACTTAACTACAGATATATTTACTCAGCTGTAGCGAGTTCAGTTTTACCACGTTGGCGGCGGCGAGTCAGGCCATTGAATACCATAATCCCGATGGATTTAATCAAGTTACCTTCTAATTCTTGGAACATTTTCATGTTCATGCCAAAAGCAGCGTTAGCTTCATCTACAATGCGATCGCCTGTAGCATCATCAATGGGTAATTCATCCAGAGTTTCCCGATATTTTACCTTGAATGCCTTCTCGTCGGTAATATCTGCAAATTCATAAAAAGCAGTACCTTCACCCTCAGACAAGTTCATTGCTGTCACCGCAATGTTTTTCAGGATTTGACCCCCCGATAAATCACCCAAATATCGAGTATAAGAATGGGCGATTAATAATTCTGGTTCTGTTTGGGAAATTTCGCGGATGCGTTCTACATAAGCTGCACCTGCTGGCGAAAGTTTCACTTCTTCCCGCCAGTTAGCACCAAAATAGTAACTCAAATCTTGCTCTAAGGTGTGTTTCCGGTTGAGTTGAGGAAAGTTAATTTTGCTGATAATTGGGTGCTGGTGGTGCTTTGCCATCTCCTCTTCCATCGCGGAGTAGATGAAGTAAAAATTGCCCACTAATTTGCGGTAGGAGTTTTTCTCTACAACTCCTTTTAAAAAACACTTGACAAAACCAACATTTTCTGCCATTGTGTGGGCTTTTTTCGTACCTAATCGTAATTTGCTGGCTAAATTGCTGCTCATACTAAAATTTCTCTACTTTAAAGCTTAACTGCTGAAGTGTGATTTTTATGAATGGCTTAAAAATGCCATTAAAAAGTTAGATTAAAACTATTTGATGAAAACTTATATTAAAATTCTTTAAGTAGCCGGCAATTTCACTGCTACGAAAACTGTAAAAAGCAAGCTCACCAATGGAAAATGCCTATATCTAGGATTTTATTAATCTGGGACTTTTATGAGAAAAATTTCAATTTGACTTTAAATATTTACAGATTTTCAAAGATAGAATCAGTAATTTTACTTAAAAAACTAGGATTCACCTGATTGGTCAAATCCGAATAAGTATATATTACAAATAAACGGTTGTTTCAGTTGAAAATACTGAATTTACCTGTAAAGTAATAGTTTCTTATTTCATGGTGTGAGCAGTTGAAACCTATGGTGACATCTATAAATAGAACCCCAGTAGACATTACAGCCATTTCTCACTCAGAAACTCCAGGATCAGCAAGAGCTGTGAATGGGAATTTGGGGGTGAATTTATTATCACTACCCCCAACTGCCTTATTTGGCACAGATGGGATTCGGGGAGAAGTGGGAGAATTACTGAATGCGCCCTTAGCATTACATATCGGTTTTTGGGCTGGTGTAGTTTTACAAAACCACAGTCATCAAACTGGGCCGGTGATTTTGGGGCAAGATTCCCGCAATTCTAGCGATATGCTAGCAATGGCTTTAAGTGCGGGTTTAACAGCAGCTGGGGTAGAGGTTTGGTATTTAGGATTATGTCCCACTCCTACAGTTGCTTACCTGACGAGTATGACTGAAGCTATTGGTGGGGTGATGATTTCTGCTAGTCATAACCCACCAGAAGACAACGGGATTAAAATTTTTAATGGTAATGGTTCTAAGTTATCCCCAATATTGCAACGGGAGATAGAAGGGGGATTACGGGGGCAAACGGTGACAGGTATAGTGGGTAATTGTGGCCGCCACTATTCACGCCGGGAATTAGTGAATGATTACAGCGCCACTTTGAAACAATCTTTGCAGAAAGTCGAGAATCTGCAAGGGCTGAAAGTTGTTTTAGATTTAGCTTGGGGTGCTGCGGTAGGTTTAGCACCAAAAATATTTACAGATATGGGTGCGGAGGTAATCTGCTTACATAATCAAGCTGATGGCGATCGCATTAATGTTAATTGCGGTTCCACTCATTTGGCAACTCTCCAAGCCACAGTGCAAGAACACAACGCTGACATAGGTTTTGCCTTTGATGGCGATGCTGACCGGGTTTTAGCTGTAGATCATACTGGTAGAGAAGTAGACGGTGATTACATTCTTTACCTCTGGGGTAAACATCTCCAACAACAGCAACAATTACCAGATAACTTGATTGTCTCCACAGTCATGGCTAACTTGGGCTTTGAGAGGGCTTGGGAACAACAAGGCGGAAAATTAATTCGCACCGCCGTGGGAGATCAATATGTCCAAGCCGAAATGGTGCGAACTGGGGGAATGTTAGGTGGTGAACAATCAGGACATATTCTTTGTCGCCATTATGCCCTCACAGGTGACGGCTTATTAACAGCTTTACATATAGCAGCCTTAGTGAAGGAATCCGGTGTTTCCCTCAGCGAAATGCTAGACCAAAGTTTTACAACCTATCCCCAATTATTACGGAATGTGCGCGTTATTGATCGCGATCGCCGATTAAACTGGCAAGATTGTCAACCCTTACAAACAGCCATCGCCCAAGCCCAAGCCTCAATGGGAGATGCAGGCAGAATCTTAGTCAGGGCTTCTGGTACAGAACCAGTAATCAGAGTCATGGTAGAAGCCGCCAACGCCGAACTAGCCAATCACTGGACAAATGAATTAGTATCTCAAGTGCAGCAACACATCGCCAATTGAACTATAGGAAGGACTCCTATCTGAATTTTGTTGGCATAGCTTGATTTACGGTTTTTTCCCACTCCCCAGCTATGCCAATCAATTCCCACATCCAACTGGATAACCATAGCAACCGCCAAGGAAGTTAGGACATAAGCTGATCATAAAAGTTAGACACCGAAAGGCTTTTACCCTACTCCCTACTCCCTACTCCCCAGCTACATGAGGAATGTTACATGGTCAAAAGCAAATCACAAAAGTCCCCAAACAAAAATAAAAAAGTATCTCCTACCCTTAACCAGAAAGAAAGGTCAGCCCAAAAGCGTAAAGCCCTCAAAGCCCGGAAAGAATTTACCACCCTGCTGACAATATCGGGTTCTGTCAGTCTTGCATTTGGGATTATATTTTTTTTAGTAGGAGGAATTACGGCGGTAATCCCTGGGGTATTGGCAATTTTAATCATGTCCTTTTCGTACAAATATCCCCGTTATGCCTTATTTGCCTTCATGATTTATCTGCCTTTTGGTGGGACTATCACCTACTACATTGGCAACAACCCCATTCTGCAACTAGCTAAAGATTCCTTTTACATTCCCGCTTTAATCGCCTTTTGGCAAATGTGCCGCCGGGAAAAACTACCCCTGATAGTTCCCAAAGCCATTAGACCGCCATTATTTATTTTAGTGGGCTTCTGCCTCCTCACCTTAATATTTATCAATGGTGGACAACAGCTAAATATTGCCTCTGTACAAGTTTTGGAAACAGGAGATCGGGAAATACCTATAGCAATGGGTATTCTGGGTCTGAAAGTACTTCTAGGCTATGTACCCTTAATTGGTTGTGCTTACTATTTAATCCGCGATCGCAAAGACTTTCTGCTACTATCCCGTATACAAGTGGGCATCATCCTCACTTGCTGTACCCTGGGAATTATTCAATACCTATTACTCCGAGCCGGTATCTGTGAAGGTACTAGAAATGCTGTAGGAGCCAACTTATTTCGAGCCTCAGTAGATGCCCGATGTTATTTTGGCGGTTCCCTACTCTACAGCCCCAGCCAGGGAGCAATTCGTCTACCAGGAACCTTTGTTGCACCTTGGCAATGGGCATGGTTTTTAATTTCTAGCACCTTTTTCGCCTTTTCTGCCAGTTTCACAGACCCCAAACCAATGTGGCGGCTAGTGGGTTTCGGTGCTTTAGCAACCCTATTAATTAATGCAGTCATCTCCGGACAGCGAGTTGCATTCATCCTCGTACCCATCTTTATTGTGGTCTTGCTATTCGTAACTGGTGAAATTCGCAACTTCAGGCGTTTTCTCCCTATTGGATTAGGACTAGTCCTGATTATGGCAATTGGCATTGTAACGAATCCCGACATTATACAAGAACGGACAGATAGTTTTGTCAATCGCCTAGAAGCAGCACCACCAGAAGACTTTATTGTGCAGCAATTTGAAGAAAACTGGCGAAATGTCATTACCCCCATTGGTAGTGGTTTAGGTCGGGCGACTAACTCTGCACGGGCATTAGGTACAACCAAGTTAGTAGAAACCTACTATTACACCCCATTATCGCCCAAAAGGTGATTGTTTCGTCAA
>NZ_CAWUOL010000058.1:0-33658 GCF_963923915.1 Nodularia chucula CCY0103
TTGCTGATTAGGCAAGTCCTCTTGTCAACAGGGTTTGAGATGCGCTGACCCTGCTTTTTAAGCAGGGATAGGGGGATATACGAGTGTCTAAAATCACAGCCAACTAATTTTGAAACATTCTCTTAGCAAATTAACAAAATCTGTGTAATCAGCGTAATCCATATAATCCGCGATTCTGACTTTTTTATTTGTTACTTAATACTAATCTCTTAAATGTCAAACTTTTACTTCCAAAGTTAATCAATAATCCAACTTCGAGTTTATATACTTTGAGATAGTTTAATGTTTGGGCTAGGTGTACGTCTTCGAGTTGGATTACTGCTTTGAGTTCAACTAATACTTTTTCTTCAACCACAAAATCGGCGCGGCGTATACCAATTGGTTCGGGTAGGTTTTTGTAATAGATTTGTTGTTCAATTTCTCTGGCAAAGGTTAATCCTGCTTGATGGAGTTCGTAGGCAAGGGCGCGTTGATAAATTACTTCTTGAAAGCCGTTACCTAGAAATTTATGAACTTCAAAGGATGCGCCGATAATTTTTTGAGTGATGTCTTGGTATTTTAAGTCCATAGGTATCGAGATTGTGGATTAAGGAATTATGCGGAAAAAAGTCAGAATCACGGATTTTACGGATTAAAGGATTTCACTGTTTTTACTTGTCTGTCACTGTATCAGATAATCTCATCTGCGTAATCTGTGTAATCCTTATAATCTGCAATTCTGACCTTTTATTATCTCCATCTCTTCATCACTTAACCCATACAAACGCGCTACTATTTCATCTATTTCTTTTTCCCATTCCTGTACATTCTGTCCCTTTGCATCTAAACATTTATTTACTAATTGTTCTATTGCCCTCTGATAGCTTTCTCCAGCAGTAGTAATAGGAATTTGTGATACATAAATTGATTTAAAACGTCTAAAATTACCCCGAACAGCAGGACAGATTTGATTGATAAAAAACTGCACAATACTGGAATTGAGATAACCCAATAAATATTTTGATTGAGATGGGATAAAAAATAAAGTACAGTCTGGAAATAACTTGTTAGTATCAAAGGCAAATTCGCAACGAATAGCAATATCGGGATAGATAATCTTAGACTGTTCAAATCTTTCTATTTCTGCTGGGGAAGCCTGTAACTCAAACCATTTAGAATCACCTGCACGAGATTCAAGTCTTTCTTCATATAATGATAAATGTTTTGCAACTGCGGGGTATTTCTTAATATCAATGCCCCGCCTCGTAAAAATTAGCCATAAATCTTGATAATCTATAGTCCATCTTTTAACATCACGACCCCGCAAAAAAGGCTTAATAACTTCAGCAGAAGAAGGATGTTCAGCAATTAATTTATCTTTTGTGCTGCGATCAATTACAAAAGCCTCATTAAAACCTGTCTTAATCCCATAATAAAATTTACCGTTTACATATTCTCCCAAAGGCTTACCAGCATTTCGCAACTTAGCCAACAAATCTAAAATCTGTGTATTTTCTAATCGCCAACCATCATCTTTTAGTGCAGATTGTGGCAGCAAGAAATTTTGATTATCAAACACCGTGGGAAACTCATTTAAATCTTCCGTTTGCTGCCAAGAAAGCACCTTTAACTGTGCATCCTTACTAGGTTTTTCCTTACTAAATAAAATAATGCTGGGATAGGCAATAGCTGTAAAAACATCCGTATCACCAAAATCAATAAGCTGCTGAATCGTTGTATTTTTGCCAAGAAAATCGCGCAATTTTTCACCATAACCCGAACGAAAATATTTATTTGAGCAGATATAACTCAAAATGCCTCCAGTATTTAATAACTGGTAACCACTCTCAAAGAAATACACAAATAAATCCGCAACGCCTGTATAACAATCAAATTGTTCCTTAAAAGTTGGCTTAAGTTCTTTAATTTGTTCCTGTCTCACATAAGGCGGATTGCCAATCACAATATCAAAACCGTCAGCAATCCCAAACATCCACTCAGGATCAAAAAAGTCCGCCGAAGTATTTTGATTGTAAGGATTCCATCGCGCCAAACTATCCGCCAACGCCGTTTCTAAACCCGTACTCTTTAATAAACCACTAATCTCATTGCGTAACTCTTCATCACGCAGACGATACTTATCCTTAGTCGCCTTAGACCGCGCCGTAAAATGCTTTTGTCGAACCTCCTTTAACTCCTTTTCTTTCACCTCTACCGCAGGACTCCGCAAACTCATCTGAAGTGGCAAACTAATCAAACTATTCGCCGCCACAAATTTCGTTTCTAAATTCGGTAAAGGCAAAATTCCCCCCTTAGGTTGTTTATCATCTACTTTTTGCTCGACTATCAACGAAATAAAACAGCGTAACTTCGCAATCTGCAAAGCAATAGGCTGAATATCCACACCATAGATGCAATTCTCAATTAAAAACAACTTACGCGGATAATCTTTCTCATTATTGGCAAAATCTGTCTCAATCTGCTTCAAACGTTCCTGTAACTGATTGACAGCAGCCTCCCTCGCCTCCTCATAGGAAATCTTTCGCGCCTGCTGTAAATCTTTTTGTAACGGTAAAATCTCCCTTTCCTTTTGTTGATTGCGCCAACGTTCATTATGCGGATCAAGCTTTGACAAAATATGCACCATCTTCTGCAAAATCCCCATCGGAAAAGCTCCCGAACCACAAGCCGGATCAAGAATTTTGCAATTATCAATCGCCTCAATTAAAGCCAAAGTCGCCTCTTGATCATCCTCAAACGGATTAACCACTGACTGATAATCCAAAAGCAACCTTAACCGCCCCTCAAAATCCTGCTCTGCAAATTTTTTCTTTTTCCTTTTTAGTTTTTCCTTGAAATACGCAATCAAACTCTCATCCACCATGTAATTAACAATTTCACGCGGCGTATAAAAAGAACCTGTCTGCTTCCTAGCCGTCGTCTGCGTCTCAGGATTGTAAGCCGCCAATAGATTTTCAAATACCTGCCCTAATAACTCAGGATCAAGAGCCACATCTTCCTCAAAGGGAGTATTTTCTGTAATCGTAAATTTATAGCGCTTAAAGATTTTTAATAAACCCCGCACCTGATATTTCTTGCGACTCGTGCCAAAATCGGCATTTAGATCCATATCCTGAAAATCATCAAAAAATAATTCATTTGGGACAAATAACACATTAGAAGAATGATTACTAAATCCATCAATTCTAATTTCTGATTCAGGGGTATTCTTTTTAGGCGGAACATCCAAACACTCAAACAAACCACCATTTAAAAAAGGAATATCATCAAAATATTTCTTGATAACCTGATCAGACTCCTGAAAATAGTCTTTATAGAGGAACACATTATGCACCATGTGCTGCGAATTACGCCCGTCCGAACTGTCTTTAATAAATTCGCGCTTACCTTCCGTATTCAGCGTTGCAAAAAATAAATTCTGTAAAATCGCCTTGTAATAAGTGCTTTCCTGCGGTTCTACACTTTTGAGAATAGATTGAATATCAGCACGATTAAATAATTCACTAGGAACTAAACCTTTCTCCTTGAGAAACCAAACAAACATTAACCGTGTAATTAACCTAATTAAACTCTCTTGATTAGACTTAGCATCCTTTGGGAAAACCACCTGCTTACAAGCATGAAAATACCAGGCTGAAACATCTTGATAAAATTGTTTATTTAACAGGCTGACATCAAGTACCTTCTGCCAATAAGCATATAACTTAGCAAAAGAATATACCCGATCCTTACCTGTTTTCGGAATTGCTAATTCTGCTAAAATACGTTCATGTCCCGAATGTGGCTGCCTGATATGAATATCTCTTAGCAGCGTCACCTTTCCCGCTTTCTCACCTTCTCGATTATTCTTATATTTCAATCTCTCCGTATTCGCAAATGCTAGATAATCGCCATACTTAAAGACCACCACAACAGGCGTATAACAAAATTCCCGATTAAAAGCCCGTGCTATTTCCGCTAAGTGCGATCGCGTTGGCAATAAACCATTTAGGCGATCATTCAAAGTTATCCCAAAAACCAAAATTCCATCATAATCAGATTTAATCTGATCAATCTCTAAACTTTGATTCCCTCTAAAAGCTGCATCATCAACTAACCCAACCAAATAAACATCATTAATTAACTCAAAAGACTTATTATCCTTATAAGTATCCTGTAATATGTTTTCTGCCGAAGTGGGCTTATCATCTACATAATTAATCGGTACATTTAGCTCACCAAAAAAATTCTTTAAGGCCGGTAAAAACTCTATTTCATTAAATATTGTTAGTTTCATAATTTTATACAGTTACTAAAACCCAACTGATTAAATCGAAATTACTAAGCTGATATTTGCCATCAACTGTAACATTTTGCTTGATCCTATCTATAGAAGCCTTATTACCTTTTTTTAAACCTTGCAAAATTCCCAGCGTTTCATTACCCATCGTCTCTTTGACAGAACCATTTTCCATCTCCTCAGTTTGGACTGATTGACTGGTTAACCAAGTTTTTAGGGCGTTCACCAACTCTGCAATTACCACCGCTTCACCTCGATCAATTGCATCAGGTACAAAACGCTCTTTCTCCTTATACAAGGTTAGCAAATCTAAAACTTCTTTTTGATTTTTTAAAATTAAGTTACCTGATTTATCAATGTAAATTAAATCAAAAACATGATATTGATGATCTAATTTCTTAGGTGGTTTCGCAGGATACCCCAACAAAGCAATAATGCCCTCACTCAAATCATCACTAACACCAGATTTCTGCTCTGCTGCAAATCCCGTATATACACCCTTTGGCATTTTGCGATATTTATCCTTGTCACGATTAAATTCTGCTAATAAATCCTGACGATATCGCTCTAAAGACAAACTATCAAAGCCTAATCCTTGATCGCTTACTTCAATATCTTCCCAAGTGACTTGCATTTGCTGCATCATCAGATCATTCATCTTTTGATCAAATTCTTCATCATGAACCATCTTGGCAAAGCTATCAGAAAATTCATGATCTACCTCTGCTCCTGCCAACTTCATCGCTACCATACGCTGCTCAATTCGTCCTTGCAAATTGAGATAGGAATTAATATTGTCTGATGGCCAGAAGTTAATCCCAAAAATTTCTTGATTAGGACTACCCAAGCGATCAATCCGTCCCATGCGTTGGATAATTCGCACAGGATTCCAATGAATATCGTAATTAATCACCATATCAGCATCTTGCAAATTTTGCCCTTCACTCAAAGCATCAGTAGCAATCAAAATATCTATTGGCTTATTTAGCTTGTGGTGAGTTTCAGTATGGTGATCAACAATCCAATTTTTCCACTCTGCAAACGCTTCAAGCCCTGATTTTTCAGAGTTAAAAGACCATTCCTTTTCACAAAACAGTTTGGTATATGGTGCAAATCTTTCGAGAATCGCTTCCATAGACTGTTTGCGATGCCTTCGGCGAGCGCAGCTATCGCTATCATCTGAGTATGAGCCTGTCCCCGATGCGATAGCGAAGCGCTCCGTAGGAATCGCAATCTTGTCAAAACCTCTAGCTCGAAGCTGCTCAAATAAATACATCGCTGTATCACGATAGACTGTAAAAATTACCACTTTTTGATTATGGTTATTTGCTCCTGAATTGCGCTTTTTGATAATCTCTTCAATCAGTTTCTCCAATTTATCGTCACAGGATTTCAACTGATTGGTTTTCTTAATCTCTTTATCAATTTTGACAGCAAACTTTTGTAAATTGACAGAAAGCTTATCGAGAGCATCTAAATCTTTTTTCAGATCCTCTTTAAATTTATCTAAATTACCAGCCTGATCAATTTCCGCTATACTAATCGGGCGTTTTTTACCTAACGTATATTGCTCAACTGCTTCAGTAAAATCATCATCATTTTCATCATTTTCTAAATCATGAACGCCATTTTCTAATAATGCCGTTTTTACCTTGTTTGCTTGATATGCCTTAATCCTATCTAAAGCATTTTGATGATGGTCTTTGATTTTTTCAACTGTTGAGTAAAAGGAAAACCAAGAAGACTCTAATCGCTTCACCATCAAGATATAAATCATTTTAACTAGAAAGCGATCGCGCAATTTTTCATCTCGTAATATATCTTTTTTGTTATCTGATTCATCATCAATATAAAAAGCTGGCTGATATCCTGATAGCATTGGTGGGAAATGCTCAAACAATTCCTCAAAAGTTTCAAAATTACCAAGTTGATGTGGTGTCACAAATAAATTTTTAGGCTTTGTCTTGGTGGGAAATACTAAATTTGTCTGCTGACCTTCCACCATTTTTCGAGTTCTGGCAACTAATAAAGAATCTGTTAACCTAAAAAAATCATTGTCTGAGAGCTTTTTAATAAAATTGCCGATTTGAGGTTTTGCATCCCTGCGCCACTCGTTAAATATAGTCTGTGCTTGTTTAAAGGAATAATCAATATTTTTTACACCCAATTTTGCGTCATAACCATGTACATCACCTTGAACCATTAATTTAAATTGATTTCTGACATCATTCAGGGAGTTATTAATTGGAGTTGCCGATATAAGCAGAACTTTGATATCTTGATTGTTTTTTAAAATTTGATCAACTAAAAATTTATAACGATTAGATTTGTCATTTCTGAGGTTATGACTTTCATCAATTACAATTAACTTGGGCTTGTCATCACAAAAAAACTTGTCAGCGCGATCGCTATAGGAATTTAGGCGATCGCTGTTCATATCGGTATGAAAACGAATGAAAAATTTAAATTTATCGGTTTCAAATTTTGATGCTTGATCTTCCTTGTAGCGTCTCCAGTTACTCTCTAATTTTTTGGGGCAAAGTAATATAACTTCCCGTCCTTGCATCTGAAAAAATTTCATCACAGCCAAGGCACTCCAAGTCTTCCCTAAACCCACCGCATCTGCTAAAATAGCTCCATCATATTTCTGAAGCATTCGGATTAGACTCAAAACACCTTTTTTTTGAAAGTCATAAAGTGCAGTAAAAACAGCAGTATTCTCCAATCTCCCCACTTGACGATTAAAGTCTGGATTATTCTCAATTTCTAAAACCTGATTGCCAAACAACTCAAATAATATCTTGTAGTAAATATCTCTGGGAGTATATCTAATAAATATTTTTTCAATTTCGGCAATTAGATATTTCTTAAAATCAACCTTTTTGCTTGTTCCATCTTTAAATAAGAGAGTTTTTTCTTTATGAGCTTGAGGTTTGTGCCAAAGTGCATCAAACCATTTTACCAACTCTTTATATTGATTATTATTTCCCGTCTCAGCAATATTCAATTCCAAATTATTCGTATGCTTTAATCCAATTCCTGCCTCAGTTAAGTTTGAACTACCCGAAATAAAATACTTGTTGCGATCATCATCCTTCAATGGCTCAAATAAATAACACTTCGCATGACAAAAATTTGGCTCTAAAGTTTTTGCTTTAACCTTGTCCTGTCTTAAAAAAATAACAGCTTCCTGTGCCAAAAGACTAAGATTCAGAGCCGCTTCAATGGTAATATTCTCATTTAGTAAATCTAACGGGTGATTATCGATTTTATCTAAGTTAGCAATATCTCCAAGCACTAATCGAAATTTAGCAATTTTATGATTAATTTGCTGAGAAAAATAAGCTAAAGCCCCAACAGTAAAATAACCTGTAACAATGTCTACAGTACCTTCCTCTGTATATTTTGCAATCCATTCATGAACTTTCAGATATTTATTTTCATTGTCTAATATCATTTAGCCTTTCCTTGTAAAGGGGGTAAGTCTCGCAAGTGTGTTATTAGAAGTAATTAATAAAGCAAAATTAATTATACTCCTATTTGACTCCATACCTTATTTTGCCGGTAATTCATAAAAAATCGGACAAGGTATTATAGCAATTCCTATGCAAGTGAGGTACAAGCAGTAATAGTTAAACGCAGATGGACGCAAATAAACGCAGATATTTTTGTACTTTATTAGACTAGAAAATGCTATATTGCAATTCACTATACGAAAGTTTCATTTCGTTGAATGACTGCTTTAGCATACAGAAAAAATCATACTGTGTTTAGAGATAACGCTACAGAATACCGCCCAGAATTTAAAAAACCATTCCTCAATCATTATCCGATATCATGAAACCACCAGTTGGGAGTGAAGGACAATTAGTACATTTTTTCATGTGATTTCTGTTATTCATTCATATTTCGATATGTAGCAACTGCCGAAGGCGATATGCGGTTTAAATAACGGAAAATCCAATATTTAAAGATAGTATCTAAAATCACGGGAAAGGTGGCAATAAATAAGAAGATGAAATCTCGATTAGCTGGTAAGCCCCAATGGCGTGATGCACCTTCTAAAATTACTTCCCAACCGTGGGGAGAGTGAAATCCCACAAAGACATCAGTAAATAAAATAATTATAAATGCCTTAGCGCTGTCACTCAAACCATAGACAACATGATCAAAGAAATCTTTTAGCACTGCAATAGAAGACTTACTGCTAATCAATAAATATATAAAAGCACCCACTGATAAAATATCCGAAAAAACATTTTTAATGGCGTTGGCGCTTTGACGACGAAATCTTTCCGCAATTTCATGGGCTTTATCCTCCATCTCCATTTCTATCTCTTCCACAGATAGGGGCGGGGCGCTACTAATGAAATTCTTAAATTTAATTTTTTCCTCAAATCTTTGTAGTTCTAATAATGCTTCTTCCTCCATTTCTAAATTAAGGAATATTTCTGCTGTCTCGGTGTTTCTAAATTGGTTGATTAAAGGACCAACTATTAATACTTTTGATATTTGATGCGTTAATAAAGGTACTATAATTAATAGTAAAATAAATCTAATAGATATGATGGTTCTTCTTTGGGTCTGACGAAAGTTCTGAACAACATCTTGTTCAGCATTGGGAT
Organism: Nodularia chucula CCY0103; assembly: GCF_963923915.1. Classification (NCBI taxonomy): domain Bacteria; kingdom Bacillati; phylum Cyanobacteriota; class Cyanophyceae; order Nostocales; family Nodulariaceae; genus Nodularia; species Nodularia chucula. The sequence continues at coordinate 8,905 of NZ_CAWUOL010000058.1, forward strand.
CTAATTCAACTTGCAGACGGCCAATGGTACTTAAAATTGATCGGGGCAGTATCCCCATTGTATCAGCTTTACCGCGCTGTTTTTTATTCGGCTCTGGATTTTGATTTGCTATTTTTTGTGGCGCTGCTGGAGCAGAAAGTGCATCAACTTTCACAAGTTTAGCTTGATTTTCTAACCTGGGAGAAATCACCGGATTTTCCAAGTTATTATATTTTGAGATAACTTGATCAATAAAATTTAATTTTTCTAAAATTAAAGCCTGGCTAGGATAGTCTATCCCTGTTTTTTGAGATGCTTTGCGATGAGATTCATTAGAAAATAACCGACTGGCTTGAAATTCTGTTAGCCGCATCCGGGCAATCTTTAATTGTCGCTTTAAATCTGACTCAAAATAATCCATTACACTGTTGCTGTATATGGCTGAATTGATGTCTATTTTATTACCATTGAAATGCTGTTCTTCAATTGATTTAATTTCTAATGCAGCTTGATAAGCGATATTCAATGAACGTTCTGGGGTGAGTAAGTACCATCTATAAGCAGAGAGTAAATAAGGGTAAATTTTTTGGCTAAAAATCGGTATTCTCATCGGCGGTAATGATTGACCATTGATTAGTGATTCTGATTATTAAGTTAACGCACGCAGTATACTAGCAAATCTACAAGGGGTGCATTTGTGATTTCTCATTCTATTTGGATTGTCGGCTCTAGCCGTAGTGGAAAGACAACTCGTTTGGTGGAAAATTTTTGTACTTGGTTGTCAGGGGAAAATAATATTTCCGCACCATTTTATACTAAAAACTCAGGACAGACAAAAGCTGGGGTGTTACAATCAGTCTCTCATCTGGAAAAAACAGCACCGAGAGTTTTGGTTTTAGCTGCTAATAGTGAGAATCGCCGCAAATTGGCGGATAAAATTGTCACAGCGACTCAAGGAAAATATCCGGTTCGGACTAAGACGATGCTGGGTTTTTTTCAAGATGAAGTTATTTTATTTTGGCCTTTATTGATTCATTCGTTAAATCTCAAAGCACAATTTCCGCTAAGATTACGGCCGGAAACTGAACAGGAATTAGCAACGAAACTTTGGCATGATCGATTAGATGCAGTCACTTTGCGCCGTGGGGGAGTGAATGAGTATCGGTTGGTACGTCGCATTCTGGATGTGTTCCAATTAGCTGCTTACAGTGGTATACCCTGTGAAGATATTGCCGAGATTTTGCAAACAGGCTGGGATGAAAATACTAGAGATTTAGAGCCGGATTTTTTGGCATCTTTATTATTAGATTGGCGGAATTGGTGTTGGGAAAGGGGTTTACTTACCTATGGGATGATTAGTGAACTTTATCAGAAGTTGTTAGGCGATCGCTATTACCAACAGCAGTTAATCCAACGTTATCAAGCTGTACTAGCAGATGATGTAGATGATTATCCGGCCTTAGCCCGTGAACTGTTTGATTTTTTCTTAGATCAAGGTGCAGTGGGGGCTTTTAGTTATAATCCTGATGGTGCAGTGCGTCTAGGTTTGGGAGCAGATCCTAATTATTTGGAGGGTTTAGCAGGGCGTTGTGAAATTGAGAGATTAACAACATCACCCTCACCAGGTCTAACAGATCAACTTTTGACCCCAATGGTGGAGTTAGTTACAGAATCAATGATGCTGTCGAGTTTACCAAACTCAGTGCAGTTAATTCAAACCACCGCCCGCGCTGAATTGTTACGGAAAATCGCAGAGGAAATTACTCAAGCTATCACATCGGGACGAGTCAAACCAGAAGATATCGTCATTATTGCACCGGGTTTAGATGCGATCGCCCGTTATACTTTAGTAGAAATCCTCGATAAGCAAAACATCGCCGTCCAATCACTGCAAGACCAAACACCCTTAATTACTTCCCCAGTAATTCGAGCATTACTCACCATGCTCACACTAGTCTATCCCGGTTTAGGTCGCCTCATAGATCGAGAAGCCGTAGCTGAGATGTTAGTTGTCTTTAGTAAACATCCCCACTCCCCACTCCCTACTCCCCACTCCCTATTTCCCACTCCCATAGACCCAGTACGCGCCGGACTAATAGCAGATTACTGTTTTGTCCCTCATCCCGACCATCCCCACCTGCTACCAGTTTCAGCATTTGAGCGTTGGGATCGTATCGGTTATGCCGCCAGCACAGCTTATAGTGAAATTTTACAGTGGTTAGAAACACAGCGTTCTCAAGCCGCAGAAAGTTCACTTCTCAATCCCACAGCTTTGTTATATCTAGCAATTCAGGACTTTTGTTGTAGAGATTCCCATCTTCCCTACGACCAAATGGCAGTATTGCGGGAATTACTAGAAACCGCCCAGCATTATTGGGAAATTGATACTCGTTTACAACAAACAACCCCAAAAATATCAGGTGGAGAAATCACCACAATTGGCGAATTTATACAATTACTTCGACGGGGTACAGTAACCGCCAACCCTTACCCATTGAGTCCCATCGGTACAGATACAAAAGCCGTCACCTTAGCAACTATTTTTCAATATCGCTCTAGTAAAAAATTTCATCCTTGGCATTTTTGGTTAGATATTGGTTCCCCATTATGGGCAAAAGGTGGCGCTGCGAACTTATTTGCAGCCCCATTGTTCTTGAGAGACAGATTAGGGAAACCTTGGACAGCAGCAGATGAAGACTTACTAGAAGAAGCCAGATTACGCCGGATTTTGGCTGATTTACTCTCTCGTGTCGGGGAAAAAGTGTATTTATGTCACAGCCAATTAGCCGTAAATGGCCAGGAACAAACAGGTATGCTATTACCTTTAGTACACACCTTTATGTAAAATTACAGAAAATTATGGAGTAGGTAATGATCAATCACTTATTTTCAAAACACCCCAAGCTCCACTAGATTCTTTACAATAGTATTAAGTAACGTAAAGAAATTTAACAGAAATTCAGAGTTAAAAACTATGGGACTATTTGGATTTGGTAAAAAGCTGGCTATCCCCACTCCAGAGGAAGCTTTACCAGGAAGAGCAAAATCAATGCCAGTACCCAACGAACATTATGTCAATAAAAACCCTTTAAAAGCACCTTTTCCCGAAGGATTAGAGCAAGCAGTATTTGGCTTAGGTTGTTTTTGGGGTGCAGAACGGAAATTCTGGCAACTTCCAGGAGTATACACAACTGCGGTGGGTTACGCTGCTGGTAGCACCCCCAACCCCACCTACGATGAAGTTTGTAGTGGGATGACTGGTCATAATGAGGTAGTTTTAGTTGTTTTTGACCCCAAAATAATTAGCTACTCTCAACTGTTGAAAGTTTTTTGGGAAAGCCATAACCCCACCCAAGGAATGCGCCAAGGTAATGATGCGGGTACACAATACCGTTCGGGAATTTATGTTTATTCTCCCCAGCAGAAGCAGTTAGCCGAAGCATCACGGGAAGCGTATCAGGAACCTCTGAGCAAAGCAGGTTATGGCAAAATTACCACAGAAATTTTAGATGCGCCTCAATTCTACTACGCAGAAGCCTATCATCAGCAGTATTTAGCCAAAAACCCCAATGGTTATTGTGGGTTAGGGGGAACGAATGTTGCTTGTCCCATGGGTGTAGTAGAATCTCAAGTCGCTGGTTAGGTTGCTGACACTGAATATTTATCTTGTAGAAACCTTGTAGAGACGTTGTAAGCAACGTCTCTGGTTTGTTGTTATGGCAACCGCCAAGGACGTTAGGACATAAAAAGATCATGAAACCCTTGCAATTAAGAAGTTTCAACACTTCTCCCTGATACCCTTCCCCACTCCCTACTCCCCACTCCCTACTCCCCACTCCCCACTTCCCAAACCACCTTGATAACCAGTGACAATCCGGCGACCATCTTTGAGAATATGAATTTCGATTTGGTCGCTAGCCCAATTCATTTGGTTTGCTAAATCTGGGTTAAAAATATGAACTCCTTGATTACTAGAAGAAACCAAGGAAGTAGGAGAATTAATTGCTAGAGATTCCACAAAAGGCCCATCAATTAAGATATCTAATTCTGCTAATAATACAGATGCATTTGGTGGAGCAGATTCAGATTTTAGTTGCTGGAGGGTGAACCCGGTAAAAGACATCACATTTAATCCCGCAGCTTTGAGCTTGCGAGCCAATGCAGCTAAGGCTTCGGCTTGCCAAAATGGTTCTCCGCCAGAAAATGTTACACCTGTATTTTGAGGTTTGCTGAGGATATTTTCAGCCAGAGTATCCACAGAAATTAGTTGATTAATCTCAAAAGACCAGGACTCAGGATTAAAGCAACCAGAGCATTCACGGGGACAACCTTGTAACCAGACAACAGCACGACAACCGGGGCCATTAACTTCTGATTCATCCACGTAACCCATGATGTTTAGGTATCCAGGAGGAATTTCTGTCTGTGCTGGTGATGGTTTTGTGGGTTTAGTTTCCATCTGTTTCCTCTGTTTGCATAGTAAATCAATTGTCACTATAGGCTGCTAAATTTGCTGCTATTGATTTGACTGAAAATCAGGGAAAAATATTAATTTTAGATATAGCAATTCCTATTCAAGTGAGGTACAAGCAGTAATAATCAAACGCAGATGGACGCAGATAAACGCAGATGATTTTGTACTTTATTAGACTAGGAAATGCTATGAGAGGAATAAAGTCTTGATTGCAAAGGTTTTTTTAACAGGTCATCAAGGTATTTGTTCTGCCTAATACTTCCATGTCCTCTGCATCTAGTTCTACAGGAATACCACTACGAATTAGTTCTGAAAAGTCTTCATTGGGAACCATTACCGTTAAGGTGTATAGGCGAGTGTTACCTGTATTTTTAATCAAATGAGTCCCGGTAGGTGGTACTAATAAACTATCACCAGCTTTAATTTCTACGCTCTTACCATCACATATAGCTATAGCTTCTCCTTTGAGAACAAAAAACATTTCTACTGCCCATTGATGTCTGTTTGGTGGTGTTTGTCCGCCGACATCAAAGATTTCTACACAGCAAGTTAAAGAAGTATTGGCATTGATGGAATCAAAGATGATTGCTAACCGATTAGAATCATTGGGACTGATGCGATATGTTTGATAGTCTTTGGGTGACTTAATAATCGGAATTACACATCTAGTAGCGTACATTTATTTATCCCCTAATATTTGATATTGTAAATACTCTCTAATTAACCATTCCTCTTATTTCCCCTCTTCCTTTGTGTACTTTGCGTACTTTGTGGTTCGTTCAGAATTACAGAAAATAAATATGAATTAACCGCCGATGGACGGGGATAAGTAGCTGAGTACACTAGGAAGCGGTATGTTCAAGCAGCACTTTTAAAATTGCTTGTGAGTCAGTGATAAATCCGAAACATTGGTTGACATTATATAGTGTGGCTTGCCAACAATAGTCGGGAGAAGTGGTAGCTGTGCAGTCTTTGACTAAAATGCAGTCATAGCCTAAAAAGTTGGCATCACATAAGGTAGTCATGACACATTGATCAGCATTAACTCCCCCAAATAATATTGTGGTTATTCCCAGGTTCCGCAGAATACTATCTAAAGGGCTATCCCAGAACCCACTCATCCGATACTTGTTTACACGGATATCTTCTGGGGGCTGTTGCAGTTCATCTACCACCGCCGCCGCCCAACTACCCGCCATGAGGACTTTAGCACCGTTGCTGGGCAAAGGATCGCCCAATCCTACGCCTTCTCCTGTGGGGTTGTAGACGTGCAGTGCTGCTGCACTCATATTTAATAAGTCGGGACGATTTCCCCAGTTAAGCCAAATTACTGGTACACCGACTTGCCGCAGTTGTGGGAGTAATTTATTTAACGGTACAATGGGCTGACGTGCTGGGGTGACATCTACGCCAATATGGGCTAACCAGCCATCGGGATGACAAAAGTCGTTTTGCATATCTACGACGATGATGGCGGTTTTGGCTAGGTCTAGATGCAGAGTTTTGGTTTCTGTTGGTAAAATAGCGGTTTGTGGGGGTTTTGGCGGACGGGTAATATCTGCGATCGCCTGATTCACAGTCCAAGCATTTGGTGCAACTCCTAATGTCCGTAACGGTAGATTCATAAATTAGAATATCTCATGCAGTTATTAATTTTGTAACTTGAATTTCTCTTGTGAGTTCGATTACTTAATTAAGGTTAAATAAAGTTAATTTCGGTTTCTGTGTTGTCCTACTAACCTTGAGGTTAATTGTGAATTTTACTATTAAAAATGTTCTCATTCCTACCCATGATGATTATGCCACGGTAGATGTGCAGGTGGTAGATGGTAAAATTGGGGCGATCTCACCGGATTTAAATGTCATCGGTACTGCTGTTGATGGTAACAATCAGCTATTACTCCCTGGTTTTGTTAACGCCCATACCCATTCATCAGAAATGTGGCAACGGGGTATTATGTCGATGTTACCTTTAGAATTATGGTTAGGGGAATTATATGACTTCGCGCCCCTGGATTTAGAACAAGTTTATCTCAGTGCTTTGGGAACGGCTGTAGAAACTTTATTTTCCGGTGGGACGAGTGTTGTTGATCATTTAGTGTTAATTCCCGGACAGGAATTAGCAACCATCGCCACTGCGGTGCGTGCTTATCAAGAAGTGGGAATCCGTGCTTTTATTGCGCCGCTAATTCAAGATGAACCCTTGACAGCTGGGATACCTGCGGGAAACTCACTGCAAAACCATGAACCTTATTTACGCTCAACTGCGGCTACATTAGAAATTATAGAAACAGCAGTGCAGCAATTTCATCGCCCAGAAGAGGGTGTGAGTATTTTAGTTGCACCTACGGGGATACAATTGTGTAGTGATGCTTTATTTAAAGGATGTATTGAATTAAGCGATCGCTATAATCTTTGTCGTCACTCTCACTTACTAGAAACCAAAGCCCAGGAAAAACTCGCCCAAGAAAAATATGGTTGTACTGCTGTTGAACATCTGTACCGGATTGGATATTTAGGCGATCGCACATCATTAGCACATTGTGTCTGGCTCACAGATCATGATATCAAAATTCTTGCCCAAACTCAAAGTACAATTGTTCATAACCCTTTAAGTAATCTCCGTTTAGGCAGTGGTATCGCCCCCATATTAAAATATATCCAAGCCGGGGTAAACGTCACATTTGGTTGTGATGGTGCTTCCAGTAATGACTCCCAAGACTTGCTAGAAGCCATCAAAATCGGTTCCATCCTGCACAACATTACCGACTCAGAATATCAAAACTGGATCACACCCCGAAAATCCCTAGAAATGGCATCATTGGGAGGTGCAACAGGATTAAATATCGCTGATCAAATTGGTTCCCTCAGTGTAGGTAAACAAGCCGATTTAGTAATGTATGATTTAACAAATTTATCATTACTTCCCCGCACAGATCCCATCGGTTTATTAGTATTAGGTCGTCCCACAAACGTCGTCAATAATGCGTGGGTAAACGGAAAATCAATTATTAGCAATAGCCAGATTAACACCATTAATCTAGATAAATTAAAACAAGAACTATTTAACCGCAGTCAGTGGGAAAGCAAACGCCAATCTCCCACAGTCGCCCAAATAGAAACTCATTATCGCCAAATTATGGACATATAGCTATTTCCAATTATATAACGTATATCATAGCCCCCTCATCGCTTGCGGGGAGGGGGTTGGGGTTCTTGTACCTCATAATAGCGGGAAGTGCTATATAAAAACTCTCCCCATATATTTATCTTAAAAAATCATTTCCAGATATAACGCTGTACATAACCCAGACTCCAATTATCAGCTTCCCGTAACTGACTAAACTTACCTTTAAGAATTAACTTCAGCGCAATCCGAGTATTTAAAAAACCCTTAACTACCAAATTATATCTCGGTCGCTCAAGTCCAGAAGAAACAAATTCTTTACTTTGAAAATTGCCACAATAAGTGCGATCGCCGGGGATAGAAACTGTAAAAAAAGCATCACTACTATGTCCCCCAGGAATAGTGAATAAAGCATAGACATTATGGGGACCACGCCAAGGTTCTACCACTAACTTTTCTGGATGAGCATAATATTTATCAGGTTCTGGCGGATGAAAACCCCATTCCTCACAGGCGACTATCGGTCTGTTTTCCGAGAGATAAGCAGAGACATGAGAAAATCCCAGAAGGGTGGATAAGCTGAGTAATAATAACAAAATAAAAAGTCTGATTTTTCGCACTGTTCAAATATAGAAAAATTGACTAAATACCTCTATCCTACACAAAGAAAAATAGCAGGGATCGCAATTGTTAAAATTTAGACAACATTACGGACGCGATCGCATTTGGGTTGCTAAATTAACAAAGAAGATCAGCATGAAATCAAGCTAGTTACAATCCATTATGGTATCTACACCGATTCGTTTCCCCGATGTGCAGAATCATTGGGCTAGGCCATTTATTGAAGCATTAACAGAACGCAGTATTTTAAATGGCTATCCTAATGGCACTTTTCGACCAGATAATTCTGTGACGCGGGCTGAATTTGCCGCTATACTAGCCGCAGTATTTGCATCCTCACGATATCCCAAACGGGAATATGTCCCTTTTATTGATGTCCCTGATAATCACTGGGCGATCAATGGCATAAAAAAAACTTATGAAGCGGGATTTTTTAGCGGTTATCCCGATGGACGCTTCCGCCCCAATGATCGGATTTTTCGTAGTGATGTTTTAGTGGCGATCGTCAATGGCTTGGAAATGGCGGCCAATGTCAAACCAGATTTAGTCGATGTATTACCCCAAATTTATCAAGATGCAGCCAATATTCCCGCCTATGCGAGAAATCAAGTGGCGATCGCCACAGCCAAAAATTTAGTAGTTAATTACCCAAACGTCAAAGTATTCAACCCCAGAGTAGCCGCAACCCGTGCAGAAGTTGTAGTCATGGTATACCAAGCGATGGTGTATTTACTCTGGCGAGAAAAAATCCCCTCTAACTATATTGTAGTTCCCCCACAAGTTATCTCCACTCTGCCCATAGCTGAGGTTGACCACAGACGAGAGTTTCGCGGCGCTTGGGTAACAACAGTCTGGAATAATGATTGGCCTTCGCGTTCTGGACTTTCCACCGCAGAACAACAAGCCGAATTTATCGAAATTGTTACCCGATTACAGTCATTAAATTTTAACGCCCTGATATTACAAGTGCGTCCAGAGGGAGATGCATTCTATGATTCCCCCTTTGAACCCTGGAGTGCTTGGTTAACGGGAACTCAAGGTCAAGCACCAAATCCATATTATGATCCGTTACAGTTTGCGATCGCCGAATGTCACAAACGCAATATAGAACTTCATGCTTGGTTCAACCCCTACCGCGCCAAAACCAGCCTCACAGCTAGACCCAACGCCAGAAACCATATAGCTGTCACCAACCCCGAACTAGTTTACCAATGGGGTAATCAACTATGGATGGACCCAGGTAGTAAAATCGTCCAAGACCGCGCTTTCAACGTCATTATAGATGTTGTCCGCCGCTACAATATCGATGCCATTCATCTCGATGATTATTTTTATCCCTATCCTATCCAAGGTCAAACCTTCCCCGACAATCAAACCTATGCAGCCTATAGAGCAAATGGTGGTCAACTCAGCTTAGGTGACTGGCGACGGAACAATGTGACGGAAATGGTATCACGTATATCCGAAGGAATTAAAGCCACAAAACCCCACGTTAAATTTGGTATTAGTCCCTTTGGCATTTACCAACCAGGACAACCACCAGGAATCAATGGCTTAGATGCTTATAATCAGTTATATGCTGATGCCAAAAGATGGTTACAAGGAGGAATGGTAGATTACTTAGCCCCCCAACTTTATTGGCGTATCGACCAAGCAGCACAAAGTTATCCTGTCTTGCTGAAATGGTGGACAGAAATTAACACTCGCCAGAAACATATATATGTAGGTAACAATATTAGTCTCCTCGATGGCAAAGCTTGGAAAAATCAAGAAATTCAGCAACAAGTAGCCATTACCCGTAATCTCGTCTCTGACCTCTCCCTGGGTAATATCTTCTTCAGCATGAGTTCCATTACTCAAAACCGTCAGGGAATAGCAGACAGTTTCCGAAATTCTCTTTATTCTACACCCTCCATAGTTCCCACCATGCCCTGGAAAGGGGGAACAGCACCACCACCACCCCAAAAACTACAAGTTAACAATCGCCGCCTCAGTTGGGAACCAGGAGATAATCAACCAGTACGGTCTTGGACACTTTATCGCCAAAATGGTGACTTTTGGACACTTCAGCGCATCCTATCGGCTGGGACAACCTTCGCCACCGTTTCACAAAACGGAAACTATGCAGTAGCTGCTGTTGATAGGTTAGGGAATGAGAGTGTTGGTGTAATCATTACAGTAGTTTAAAACTTTCAGCACCCGCCACATTCAAATAAATGTAACCCCAAGCGCCGGGAGAGTTCCTCACAGACCTTCACTCCCCGGACACTATTACCACGCACATCTAACAAAGGCGAAAACACACCAATCCCCATTTTGTGGGGTACAACCGCCATAATTCCCCCACAAACCCCACTTTTAGCCGGAAGTCCCACTTTATAAGCCCATTCCCCAGCAAAGTTATACATCCCGCAGGTGTACATCACGCTGAGAATATCTTTCACATAACTACTATCTAATGCTTGTTTTCCCGTCACTGGGTTAATACCTTTGTTAGCCAAAGTCGCCGCCATCACCGCTAAATCTTGGCAATTTACCATCACAGCACATTGCTGAAAGTAAAGATCCAAAACTTCCTCAATATTTTGGTCAATCATGCCAAAATTCAGCATCAGGTGGGCAATGGCGCGGTTGCGATGTCCCGTACTGCGTTCAGAGGTAAAGACGGAAATATCAACCATTGCATCCCTTCCGGTGTATTTACCAAACATTTCTAGCACCCGGTTTAAGCGTTCTGTGGGACCACCTCCTTTAATTAAACTGGTAGTAGCGATCGCACCTGCATTTACCATAGGGTTATAAGGTCGCTTCGATTGTTCATCTAGAATAATGGCGTTAAATGCATCTCCTGTGGGTTCAACACCAACTCTAGTCAACACATAATCCCGTCCATGATCTTCTAAAGCCAATCCATAAGCAAACACTTTAGAAATTGACTGAATCGTAAATTGTTGTTGATGATCCCCCACTTGGTAAGTTTGTCCATCTACAGTCACAATACAAATGCTGAATAATTCCGGATTCACCTTCGCCAGTTCCGGAATATAGTTTGCTAGTGTCCCCTCCTTAAGTGACTTGTATTCCCCATATAAATCATTGATAACTGCTAAAAATGGCGCTGCGATAACTTCTAAATCTTCTAGATTTCCTGGGTTTGCCATGATGCCGATAGTTTACTTACAAAAATCACATTTAAGTCAATATAGCAAGGGGAAAATTATGTAATTTTCTATACTCGCTTTTTTCTCTACTCATGCCAATAATGCTATTTTTATTGTCTCATCATTGATTTTAATTTGTGGAGAAAAATTTTTTAGTTACCAAAATACCTGATTTTTATACGTGCATACTACTAGATTATAAGTATTCCTCATTACTATGTAACTAAATAAATTTCCTGAGAATAAATTGCCTAATATCACCTCTACTCAAAAAAACACCAGCAGCTAATTTTAGCTGAATCATCTCTGGAAATCTCTATAACAATTATCTTAACTAGTATTTCAAAAGTTTATTCCCTGATAATCAGTCCACATTTTTAGCCCCTCTGATCTAGATTATGTTGAATAACTAGCAGCATGATTTAATAAACTAATGTGTTCGTTTACTTACATTTTCTGATAGTGAGTCTTACTGCTAATTTCCCATCAGGAAAATATTCAAATTTCATATCAAAAATTTAATTAATTGAAAAAAACGTTACACAGTCAAAATCCGCAATTGGGAAGGGTTTTGACCTAAAAATTAGCATGAAAATGAAATCAACTAACAAATATCTACGCTAAAACCCTGATCCCCAACCTCAAAGGTTCATGTTAGTGTGTTGCAGTTAAATAAACGCAAAGTGAAAGCAGCACCAGTTTTAGTGATGCGGAATATGCCACTTTTAGTGAGACAAAATTTTCCGAACTAAAACCCTGCTGTCCTACAGTTGCTTTAAAAATCGGACGCATGAATCAAAGATATTTGTGGACTATTGTCGCCCTGTTTCTGACTGCTGTGGGTACACCTTCAGTCGGTCGCGCTCAAACTACTACAACAGATGAAGTTACTCCAGTTTCATCTTCATCATCAAGTGATGATGCTGTTAAAGTAGGAGAGTTTTTGCGGTTAAGCGTAGCAGAAACCCAAACCCCAGCAGGGAAACTTACCTCAGATGCTGTGATCACAAACATTCATATTCACGACATTGAAGGTCGTAAAGCAGCAACTCTGTTTGTTAAAGATATACCCGTTCTCACCTTTTTGAGTTCTCAGCCAGTGGCGAGTGGTGATACCAAACTTGGTGTAATTGGAGATAATAAGCAACAACAGTCCCACACCCTAATTGCAGATACTAATTTAAGCAGTGTTGGGAGTTTTACAAGTGCGAAAAACCAACCAAAATCCCTTCATGATGACCCGGTTCATCGCGCTGGTTTAATAGCAGCTAGTATTAATCAGCTAGTTCGTAACAGTGACGACGCTGCACAAATTACCGTTAGTTGGAAGGGTGAAGGCGAATCTACAGCCAATCAAGCCCAGAATAAACGCGCCTCTGTAGAAGAACAGCCACAAGAACGGTATACCATCAAAATCAATAATCAAGAATTGGTGGAAATCAATCAGCAGACCATCTTAGCAGGGAGTACCGCAAATCTAGCGGAAGATGCTTTACAAGCAGCAAATCGCTTGCGGAGACTGATTGGTAATGCTTCTCCCATCAATGAAATTACTGGTTTACCAGAAAGAGCCAATATTTCTCTCCCAGAGCCAGCACAGCAAGTTGCTAATAATCGACGACGCACTTTTCAAGGGATTGCTTCCTTTTACGGTCGCGGTTTTGCTGGAAGACCCACTGCTACAGGGGAGAGATTTAATCCAGAAGCCATGACTGCTGCTCACCGGAGTTTACCTTTTGGTACGCGGGTTCGGGTGACAAATACTCGTAATGGTCGTTCCGTTGTTGTGCGGATTAATGACCGTGGCCCCTTTATTCGGGGTCGCATTATCGATGTTTCTACTGGCGCTGCTCGTAACTTAGGGATGATTAACAGTGGTTTAGCACCAGTAAAGGTGGAAGTTATCGGTAGATAATTCTGCATCAGTCCCCTCTCCCTAATTCCCCTAGTTCCATACCCCTATCCCCTATTTCAGATATAAACTAACGGGGAAAAAGGTTAGAAAGAACTAGGGGAATTTTGTGCGCCTGCTGACAACAGTTGCAGCTTTACGCTGCTATTTAAGTAAACGCTGTTCACAATATCAGCTAAGGGTTCCAGAGGATTTGGGACTGGATGAGGTTAGTAGCTGGTATCAGACGGATGTGGGTTTGGTTCCGACTATGGGGGGATTACATCCAGGTCATCTGAGTCTGATCAACAGAGCCAGACAAGAAAATTCTACGGTGATTGTGAGTATTTTTGTGAATCCGTTGCAATTTGGTCCCCATGAGGATTATGAACGTTATCCCCGGAGTTTGGCATTAGACCAAGCACTCTGTGTACAAGCGGGGGTAGATGCGATTTTTGCTCCTACTCCGGAGGAAATGGGTGTTTCTCAGAAAAGTTTACAAGCATCTGAAGTGACACAAGTAACGCCTCCATCTGCTATGATGTTAGGTTTGTGTGGTCGTTCTCGAATAGGTCATTTTCAGGGTGTGGCAACGATTGTCACCAAGCTTTTGAACTTGGTACAACCTGATCGAGCCTATTTTGGACAAAAAGATGGTCAACAACTAGCTATTATTAAACGGCTGGTGGCTGATTTGAATTTGCCGGTGGAGATTGTTGCTTGTCCAACGGTGCGGGAAGCGTCGGGTTTGGCCTTAAGTTCTCGTAACCAATATTTGACTGCACAAGAAAAAGAGCAAGCAGCAATTTTATATCAAGGTTTACAGGCCAGTTTAGCTGCTTTTAAGGCGGGTGTTCGCGATCGCAGCGAACTGATAGCCGTGGTAGAGCGAGAACTGGCGCAGGTTGGCACTCTAATTGTGGAATATATTGAATTGGTTAAACCGAATACGTTAATGGCTTTAGAAACAGTTGAGGAGGAAGGAATGCTGGCGATCGCATCTCGTCTAGGTTCGACACGTTTGATTGATAATATTATCTTGAGCAATCGTCAACCCATCATCGCCATCGATGGTCCGGCTGGTGCAGGGAAATCTACAGTAGCTCGTCAAGTAGCTAACCAGCTAGGTCTAGTGTATCTAGATACAGGTGCTATGTATCGCGCTGTAACTTGGCTAGTGCTAGAAAAAGGGATTGCTGTTAGTGATGAATGTACGATACCTACGGCGAGCGAAGCGATCGCCGAATTACTCAGTCAGTGTCACATTGAACTTACCCCCAGCCAGGATCTAGAATCCAGCGTCCAAGTTTGGGTTAACGGGACTGATGTCACCCAAGCAATTCGCACCATTGAAGTCACATCTCAAGTATCGGCGATCGCCGCCCAAAGCGCAGTCCGTCAAGCCCTCGTTAAACAACAGCAAAGTTGGGGTAAAAAAGGTGGTTTAGTCGCCGAAGGACGAGACATTGGCACTCATGTCTTCCCCGATGCCGATCTTAAAGTATTCTTAACCGCCTCAGTGGATGAACGCGCCCACCGTCGTCAGCAAGACTTCCAAAAACAGGGACAGCCCGAAGTCAATTTAGAACAGATCAAACGCGACATCGCCGAACGTGACTGGAAAGATAGCACTCGTAAAGTTTCCCCATTAAAAAAAGCAGCAGATGCAGTAGAAATACAATCTGATGGTCTCAACGTCTCGGAAGTCACAGCACAAATTGTTAAGCACTACCAACAACGGTTATCTCAGTTGTAGGGGGATTGGGGATTGGGGACTGGGGACTGGGGACTGGGGATTGGGGATTGGGGATTGGGGATTGGGGATTGGGGATTGGGGATTGGGGACACTTCGGCTACGCTCAGTGCAAGTTGGGTATTGAAAACTAAAAATCTTTCTCCCCACACCTCCCACACCTCCCACACCTCCCACACTCCCCACACTCCCCACACTCCCCACACTTCCCACACTTCCCACACCTCCCACGCTTCCCACACTTCCCACACCTCCCACACCCCCCACACTCTGCCTCTTCAACACCTGTAATTAACACAAAACTCCTGAAATACAACAGTATTTTGTCGGAATCCTCCCTTTGGTAGTAGAATGACACTGTTAAGTTTTATATCCTGTAACACTAGGACATAAAACGCATACAGATAAAATCTGTCGTTTCCTAAGTTGCTACAACAGCTTTAACCTGGAAAACAAGAGAGGATTTCACAAAATGGCATTTACACAGCCCCCCTTACCATTCGACATTAAGGCTTTAGAGCAGTACGGCATGAAAGCCGAAACCTTCGAGTACCACTACGGCAAACACCATGCAGCCTATGTGACTAACTTGAACAAACTCACCGAAGGCACAGAACTAGCTAACAAATCCCTCGAAGAAGTTATCCAAATTTCCTTTAAAGACTCCTCCAAAGCGGGAATCTTTAACAACGCTGCTCAAGTTTGGAATCATAGCTTTTTCTGGAATTGCTTAAAGCCCGCAGGTGGTGGCGCACCCACAGGTGACTTAGCAGCCAAAATTAATCAGGACTTCGGTAGCTTTGAGAAATTCACAGAAGAATTTTCTACCGCAGCTGCAACTCAATTCGGTAGTGGTTGGGCTTGGTTAGTTGATGATGGTGGTACTCTCAAGGTCATGAAAACACCCAATGCAGAGAACCCCTTAGCTCATGGTAAAAAGGCACTCCTCACCCTAGATGTTTGGGAACACGCCTACTACATCGACTATAAAAATGCTCGTCCTGCTTTCATCAAAAACTTTTTAGATAAGCTAGTCAACTGGGACTTTGTGGCTGCAAATTACGCTCAAGCCTAATCTCTTAGTCTCCTACTGACTTGAATCCTGCAATAAAAGCAGTAAAAATCAGTTAATTTAGAAATACTGCCAGCAGTCACGACTACTATCGTGGCTGTTTTTGCTTAGAAGATGCCATATCGGAAAAAGCACTAAAGAATATGGATAGCAACGAACTCGCAAAATATCTGGAATCCACAAACAGCATTGCTAAACCTTGGCTATTGGTACAACTGCGCCTGAAGAAATTGCAAGAAAGCCGAGATCAGATTTCAGAAGATGCTTATGCTAATCAGTTAGCAGATATTCACGAAGACTTAATGAACTTGGGTGAATGGTGGCGTGGTCTGGAAGAGGAAGTGTTTTAGTGATTGGTTTCTTGACTATGGACTAGGAACTATGAACTAATGACTAATGACTAATGACTAATGACTAACTATTATGGATTATCGGGATGCTGGGGTAGATGTTGAGGCGGGTAGAGCCTTTGTAGACCAAATTCGCAATTTAGTTCACAGCACCTTTAGACCAGAAGTAATTGGTGGACTAGGTGGCTTTGGTGGTTGCTTCCAATTACCAGGGGGTTTTAAAGAACCAGTCTTGGTTTCCGGGACTGATGGTGTGGGAACAAAGCTGAAAATTGCCCAGATTCTCAACCGTCATGATACAGTGGGCATTGATTTAGTGGCTATGTGTGTTAATGATGTGTTGACATCCGGTGCAGAACCACTGTTTTTTTTAGATTATGTAGCTACAGGTAAGTTAGAACCAGCCCAACTGACTGAAGTGGTAGCAGGTATAGCTGCTGGTTGTAAGCAGGCGGGTTGCGCTTTGTTGGGCGGAGAAACCGCAGAAATGCCGGGTTTCTACCAAGTGGGTGAGTATGATTTGGCTGGGTTTTCTGTAGGGATTGTGGAAAAAAGCCAGATGTTGGATACTTCTCAGGTAGAAATTGGCGATGTGGCGATCGCCCTTCCTAGCACTGGTGTACACAGCAACGGTTTAAGTTTAGTCCGGAAAATTGTAGACGCAAGCGGTTTGGCTTGGGATGAACGCCCAGCATTATTAGGTGGTGAAACCATCGCCGAGGCTTTCCTGAAACCTACACAAATTTATGTCAAACCTGTGTTAGCGGCGCGTCAATCTGGGTTAGAAATTCACGGTATGGCACATATTACAGGCGGAGGTTTACCAGAGAATTTACCCCGATGCTTGGGTCAAAATCAAAGTATTCAAATTCATCCCCAGAGTTGGAATATTCCCCCTGTATTTGAGTGGCTGGCTACAGTTGGTTCGGTGAGTGCCAAGGCGATGTATAATACTTTTAATATGGGAGTTGGTTTTGTAGTGTTAGTACCACCCCATCAAGTAGAACAGACAATGACATTTTTTAAATCTCAAGATATCTCAGCTGTGGCTATTGGTGAAGTGATTACAGGTTCTGGTGAATTAGTCGGCTTACCATCATAGTATAGAGATCCAAACCCCATCTCTTTGTGGGTGGGGTATTTGACATATTTTATATATTCAATATTTGGCAAAAGTTTCAATGCTCGGAAAACTTAGACAGGATTAGAGACTTATAAACTACTCAGTGCGCCCCTTCTAGGACGCTGTATCTGAGGCGGAGTGCAACCTTTGTCCCATTCTCTACCCTGCTCCCTGCCCCCTCCACCCCCCCTGCTTATTTAATATGTGTCATGGAAAATACTCATGTGAATAAGCATTGAGATTTGCTAAGGTAGTCTTAACATATTGCAAAAATTGGCTAGTAAATTTAAGAAAATCACTACGGTCACTTTCTGGTGCTGGAGTCTTTTTCACATCTGATGTGTGGCGTGTCGGTGTATGGGGAATCAAGTATTTTCATTTATAAAAAGTTATGGTTGTAAATTTTGCTCGGACATCTACTTCCGCAGACATTTTAAGACAAGTCTTCGACAGGGTTGATGCCCAAAGTTGTCCCAAGTTATTCAATTTTCACATGCATACTGTTTACTCAGATGGCAAGTTGCAGCCAAGTATGTTGATGGAACAAGCGATCGCCATTGGGCTACAAGGATTAGCGATTACAGACCACCACACCATCAATGGGTATAATGCAGCACAATCCTGGCTAGTAAAATATCGGGAAAATGCCAGTGAAAATACTCCTTTGCTCTGGAGTGGGGTAGAAATTAATGCCAAACTTTTGGATGTGGAAGTTCACATTTTGGCTTATGCCTTTGAAACAGAGCATTCCAGTATGAAACCCTATGTGCAAAGAAAACCCACCACAGGTAAAGACTATCAAGCCAATAATGTCATAGCTGCCATACATGAAGCTGGCGGATTAGCCGTTTTAGCTCATCCAGCGCGTTACAAGCGATCGCATTTTGACCTAATTCCGGCGGCCGCTGAACGGGGAATTGATGGTGTAGAAGCCTTCTATGCTTACAATAACCCCAAACCTTGGACACCAAGTACGGTAGAAACAGAACAAGTACAAAACTTGGCCACAGAATATCACCTGTTCAATACCTGTGGTACTGATACCCACGGTTTAAGTCTCCTACAACGCCTGTAAAGTCTTCATTGGTGATTGATTCAGGATACGCCTCTAACCTTCAGCTTATGAGGACATGAAAAAATTCCCCAACCAATTCACAACTTTTAACTTTTGTTATAGCTCCACCAAACCGCCTCAAACAGATAAACTTGTTGAATAGAGAACATATCACAAACACATTTTTGATAGTCTAAAACGATGTCAGCATCTGCCAATTTCGACTTTGAAGACGATAAATTTAACGCTCCTCCTTCTCAAATCATCCCTTGGTGTCAGATGATTAACCCTCGCTATGGTAGCGACGGTATTCAGCCCCACGGTTTAGCGATTAAATTAGATAATGCCACTGCTGTAGGCTTTAAGCCTGATGAGAATTGGCAAGAGGTAGAGCATGAATTTAGCTCCGAAGTAGAAACAGTTTTTATTAGTACAACTCCCAAGTTAGTCATAGTGCGTCGAGGTCCCTTATCAGTGAAAGACAGGGAAACTGGTAGTAAATTGGGAACTCTTAAAGAGAATTATGATGCTTTTTTAGCGGATAAGCTAAAATTTAAAACCTTTACTCGCCATCTCATTTATTTAGTAGGAGAGAATAAAAAGTTTCTCCACGACTCGCCACTGCAATTAACTCTGAGCGGTGTTGCGGGAGCTAGTTTCAGCAAAACCTACTGCGAATTTCAACAAGGTAGAGTCATCGGTGGATTCGTCGCTGAGTTAGAAAAAGCCTATGCAGTATATCGCCAGCAGCCTGTGTCACCCAAGGGGCCTTTATTTCATGCTCATGGGATTTTCTGCCCGGTGATTGAGTGTGAAGAGAGAGGCATAGAACCCAACACCGTGATGGTAGCTTCAACGGTAGACTACAAACATCCTACTTTAGATACATTAACTGACTACCTGATTGCTTCAGATTCTGCTGAGTCTGCCATGATTTGCAAGACTTTTGAAGAACACAAAGAGTTTGGTAAGGAATCTATCAAGGTAGAAACACCGAAAATAGCACAAGTTGCCGTTTCCAATTCTTATATTTACGCCGATGAAGACGATTATCCACCTTATTAGGGAGTAGGGATTGGGGATTGGGGATTGGGGATTGGGGATTGGGGACTGGGGATTGGGGACTGGGGACACTTCGGCTACGCTCAGTGCAAGTTGGGTATTGGAAACTAAAAATCTTTCTCCCCACACTTCCCACACCCCCCACACTCCCCACACTCCCCACACTCCCCACACTCCCCACACCCTGCCTCTAATTTTTCAGCAGTAAGTAATAGAGTGAACCGTTACCGCCTGTAACGCCGGCGCGATCGCCTGCTATTTTGCCAGAACCCATGAAATAATCAACTCTTCCCGGTCCTCTGATGGCGCTACCTGTATCTTGATCGAGAACAAAGCGGCTGACGGTACGATATTGTAGCTGACCATTGCTGCCAACATAAGGGAGTGAAGTATGCACCAGTGCTAGTGCGCCTGGGGGCATGAGCGACTTATCTGTAGCGATGGAACGCTCGGCTGTAACTGGGACATTAATACTTCCAGTGGCTGGTCTACCGGCAGTTTCTTGGAAGAAAACAAATCTTTCCCAACGCGGTAGATAACTATTCATTTCCTGGGGATTACGTTGGAAAAAGTTAATGATACCGGGCATATTTAATTGATTGGCGGCTAATTTACCATCTTTCGATAGTTGTCCGCCGATACTTGTCCAGGGGTAATCTGTGCCACCTGCAAAGCCCACAGAGGTTCTGCTACCATCAGTTAACTCAATTTGGGCTGAACCTTGGATATGTACCATATATGCATCAAAGCGATCGCGGAACCAGAGAATTTCTAAACCACGCAAAGGACTTCTGTCCCCTAGTAAACCATCTGCACCTTCTAAAGCAACTCGTTTGGGATGAGGTTTTGCCCATTGATCAAAGTCTGCTGGTCTCCGATATAGAGGGTACTTATATTCTTGAGTTCTAACACGGCTAGCAGTATAAATAGGTTCATAGTAAGCAGTAAATTTAACAGTACCCTGGCCATCATTACCCACAGACTTGTAAAAGGTAAACTCTCGCCGCACAGCAGCTTGTAGTTCCTCTGGAGATTGGGAATTGACAACTAATTGACGGAAGCGAATCAAACTCCGACGCACGCGATCATGGGTAATGCTACGAACGGGATATTTTTGATAGAGAGCGATCGCACTATTTCTTTGCAAATAACTTAAACTATGGTCAATAGCAGTCAACAAAGCCTGGCGATCGCCAGATTGACCGATTTGATCCCAAAGTTGTTCATCCCAACCCAAACAACCGTGTCTAGGAGTGCAATTATCTCCCACATTCATCGGTCTCAGGGGTGCTGAAGGCTGTGCTTGCGGAGGTCTAGTTTGGACTGGTGGTCGTGCTGGGGGCTGAACTGGTGGACGAACTGGGGGCTGAACTGGTGGACGTACTTGCGGATTAGTTGGTACAGGGATAATCACCTGAGCCACAGATGGTTGGACTGGTGGCTTTACTTGTGGATTAATTGATACAGGGATTACTACCTGAGTCGCAGATGGGTTGACTGGTGGCCTTACCTGTGAATTAATTGATACAGGGATTACCACCTGAGCGATAGCAGGCCACATATTATTACTCAACGCCATTCCCAAACTCAAGGAAACCAAAGCAAGGCTTTTTTTCATCATCTTATTCAATATCTAAACCTATAGCAAAAAATCAAAAATCAAAAGTAAAATGCTTGCTGTCAATTGGTTGTGAAATTTCGTCATGTCATCACCGCCTTAGCTATCAGACTGTTTTGACAGTGTATATCCGATTCCAAATGCCCATGCTGAACATTCCCCTGAATAATTTCAGGGGATTTTTAACAATTATCAGTCAAGAGACATAATTGAGTCTAAATCACCCATCACACGCCTTGATAACTGTTAACTGTTAACTGTTCACTGATTTAAAAAGTCCCTCGCCTTTTCAGGAAATTTAGTAACTTAGTTAAATCTTTCGACACTAGAGCTAAAGACTGGTTCTACCCGAATTGCCAAAATTCGATTGGGACGCACTACTAAGTATTCCTGATCAATATTCTTGATTGGTACGTTAATCAATTCATTAGAATCAAACTTTGGCATCAACGAACTGCTGTACCATTTTTGAAAATCTGGAAAAGTGGGAAAACGTACTACTTCGCGGTGGCCACCTTCTAGTAAGATGTGGACTGCAAATTCATCTGGTGTTCTCGGCATTACATTGAATCATTTAAAACATATCCCACTCATTGTTAACCAGTTAACGCCACAATGAAAAGGGTAAGCATACGGTAGCGAGAAAAGCTTTTTAGCATAACTAGCAATTCTCCAACTCATGACAGCGAACTTTTCACTTTTACTTTGACTCTAGACGGCCATGACTTTTAGCAGTTCCCTAAAAATGTCATGAACAGCGTCCGCTTTAACCGGAATTAATACTGTTGCGGACCTTTAGCATCACATTCTTTATTTAAACACCGTTCTAGAAGTCCTACTCGCCAACTCTGAGCAAAACGACGAGGATTCAATTCTAATTTAGAATCGCGGCTGAATAAGGGCTGATTCAGATACTGCCAAACAGGAAATTTCAGCTTGTTATGTTGTGCGGACATAGGAGGAACAAATTAGTATAAAAGCTTTTACGCAGAGCAGTTGGCGGGTTGTGTGATAACTGCCAAGAATTGAGTTCTTAGTTTAAGATGACATGATCTGTATTGAATTGTCTTGGTGGCAATTGCGGAATCTTACTTAAATATTTTGGTCAAATTTGCTAGACAGCCTGTAACAGGAAAAGTTCCTGGTGTAAAATAGTACAGTAGGGAGGTGTGGGGAGTGTGGGAAGCGTGGGGAGTGTGGGAAGTGTGGGAGGTGTGGGGGGTGTGGGAAGTGTGGGGAGTGTGGGGAGAAAGATTTTTAGTTTCCAATACCCAACTTGCACTGAGCGTAGCCGAAGTGTCCCCAGTCCCCAGTCCCCAATCCCCAATCCCAAGTCCCCAGTCCCCAGTCCCCAATCCCCAATCCCAAGTCCCCAGTCCCCAGTCCCCAGTCCCCAGCTATATAAGAATACAAGAAGACTCCCACCTAGTTTAAGACTATGGCAGGAGTCTGAGATTAAAAATTTTAGTTAATGGTGAATTAATAGTGAGTGCCTGTTTTGCGATGGTTGATGGCAGTTACAGCATCGGGTTTGATTAATTTGCCGTTATCAACGGTGGCATAAATTACCCAATGATCCCCACATTCCATCCGTTCTTCAACTGAGCATTCAACGTAAGCTACGGCATCGGTGAGAATTGTACAGCCATTATCTGCCACGGTGGTGCTAAAGTCGCTAAATCTCTCTTCTCCAGGAGCAAAGCTCTTGCGGAAGTGCTTGGTGTATTCTAAGTGATTGCCTTCTTCTAAGATATTTAGGGCAAACTTACTGCCAGGATACATCAGAGATTCTATGGCTCGCTCTTTGGCGATCGCCACAGTTATACCAGGGGGATTAAAGGTAGCCTGAGATACCCAAGAACCGAGCATTCCTGTAGATACATCCCCTTGTTTAGCGGAAACTACACACACTGAACCGACAATCCTTCCTACAGCTTGTTCCATCGGGGTAGCAGTATGTTGGGGTAAACGGACTTTATTCGCTTTTTTCAAGGTTTGAGCAAAATCTGTACCCACTTCTTCACAGAACTTGAGAGTGACATCATCGGGCTTAAACTTGACTTTTAGGGTATCAAATCCAAAGCGATAACCAGCATCCCGTAATTTACCTTCAATTAAATCAAAGGCTTCGCCACTCCAGCCGTAAGAACCAAATACCCCAGCCAGTTTGGTGCTATCACCCACTGTCAGGACTATTCCCAAGGCGGTATGAATGGGAGTCGGTGCGTGTCCGCCAATGGTGGGAGAACCAATCACAAAGCCATCACACTCTTGGATTGCAGTGCGGATTTCATCAGGGGTAGCAAATTCGCAATTGATTGATGTGACTGCGGCTCCACCTTTAGTCAATCCCAAGGCCATTGCTTGAGCTAAAATTGCTGTATTTCCATAAGCTGAAGCATAAAGTAGCGCTACAGATATATCCCGATCTTTTTGAGCATTGCTCCATTCTGCGTAGGCTTTGGTCAGTTCTATTAATCCAGTACGTACCAATGGCCCGTGTCCAACTGCATACATTCTGACTGGGAAATCGGAGATTTTCTCCAAGGCTGCTTCTACGTGTTGGGCTTGGGGAGCCATTAGACAGTTGTAGTAATAGCGCTGGTCTTCTTTTAATGGTTCAGGATTTTCATCAAAGGCTTCATCACCACAAATATGAGAGCCAAAAAGTTTATCTGTATAGAGAATTTGGGTTTGTTGGTCGTAGGTACACAGTCCTTCTGGCCAACGGGGACTGGGAATGGGCAAGAATTTTAAAACGTGACCTTTACCTAAATCGAGATTTTCTTTACCCCGCATGACTAAAATTTGCACTTTGGCTCCAGTGAGTGCGTTATCAGGGAAAGCATTACGCAAGTTAACTGCACCCAGGAGAGAACAAACAAAGGTGATTTGGGGTGCTAATTCTAGAAGTGCTTTGAGTGTGGGGACGCGGTTGGGGCTAAAGTGACCCAAGATCACATAATCCAACTGTTTTAAGTTGATGGTTTGCTGTAATGCTTGGAGATAAATTTCTGTGAAGGTTTCCGCCGGTGGGTCAATAATTGCGGTTTTATCGCCTGCAATTAAATAAGAGTTGGAGGTTGTACCTCTTTCTCTGGCATATTCAATTTCAAACCGCAGGCGTGACCAACTTCGCGCTCTAATTAATGTTGTGTTTGTGGCGATGGGAAGAATTTGTACGTCACGGGGTTTGGAATTGTTCATATATTTTTGGTGAAGTGTGTTTAAAAAATAGAGAGAGGTGTGGGGGGTGTGGGAAGTGTGGGGGGTGTGGGAAGTGTGGGAAGTGTGGGGAGTGTGGGGGGTGTGGGGAGTGTGGGAGGTGTGGGAGGTGTGGGGAGTGTGGGAGGTGTGGGAGGTGTGGGAGGTGTGGGAAGTGTGGGAAGTGTGGGGAGAAAGATTTTTAGTTTTCAATACCCAACTTGCACTGAGCGTAGCCGAAGTGTCCCCAGTCCCCAATCCCCAA
>NZ_CAWUOL010000059.1:0-32732 GCF_963923915.1 Nodularia chucula CCY0103
CAGGCAGAGATCGTTGAAGCAGGAATCGCGTGACGAATAGTCATGCGAGGTTCAAAGCAGCGATATTCAGATAGATATTGCCCCTAACAGTAAATCAGGATTGCAACTGGAGGAGAGGTTAGAAAAACTGGAATCTCATCTTGCTGCTCAAAGCTCAGGTGTAGAAACCAAGCTAGAAGTGATTACCAAACACTTAGAAAGGTTGGAACAAGCTATGGCCAGAGGCAATTACAATAACAGCAGACCGCGCAGACAAGTATACTCACACCAGCAGCCACTTGTTGAACTGCAACCCAGGACAAACACAAGCCTAGCCCAAAGACTGGCTCTGACATCCCAAAGCCTGATAGCTGAAAGGGAAAAACTCAGCAATAAAGAATTTATTAGCTATACGCGCAACCGCGACCCCATGAGTACAGGATGGGAATATCACCCCAATGACGGTCTATACCATCCCGTGAAATAAACTCAATTGTCCCCACAATGGGCTTTAATGAAGAAGCATTCAACATAAGAATAGGCAATGTTGAATCATTCCTCGACTCTCACGAACACCGAACTGCTTGACCTGTGGCTACACGGGAAAAGCAAAAACACCACCGACGGCTATCGTCGCCATGCCGAGCGGTTCTTTTGTCATGTCAACAAACCCCTGGCAGATTGCACTTTGATGGATGTGCAAATCTGGGTGATGACGCTTCATTGTTCTGATAATTCCAAGCGGGTGGCTGTAGGGGCAATCAAAAGCCTACTTTCTTTTGCTAAACAGTTGGGGGTGGTATCGGCTAATTTAGGAATATTGGTTAAGTCACCCAAGGCGAAAAATAGATTGGCAGAGCGCATCTTAACTCAAGAGGAAGTACAACTACTCATAAGTTCCACCAAGACCGCACGCGATCGCGCAATTATTCGTTTACTCTATCTTGCGGGTTTGCGGGTGTCGGAACTATGCGGACTCAAGTGGCGCGACCTCAAAGCCCGTGTTGATGGGGGGCAAATCACCGTGTTCGGTAAGGGTGAGAAAACCAGAACTGTGCTGGTGGGGGCGGGTATGTGGAAAGAGATTAACTCTTTGAAAGGTGATGCTAAACATGATGACCCAGTATTTATATCTGGTAAAGGTGGTCATCTGTGCCGCAGTATGGTGTTTCATATTGTAAAGAAGGCCGCAACCCGTGCTGGGATTGAGGGGAATGTATCACCCCACTGGCTCAGACATAGCCACGCTAGTCATAGTTTAGATAGGGGTGCGCCAATTCACTTGTTGCAAAAAACGTTAGGACATAGTTCCGTTGCCATTACGGAAATGTATCTCCATGCTAGGCCAACTGATAGCAGTGGGTTGTACTTGCCAGATGATGATGAGTGATGGGGGTGCGATAGCGATCGCTCAAGAATTGCGCGGGAGTATCAAGATTAAGTGCGAAATCGTAGCAGGCAGCATTGAAGATATTAATTGTTGCAATTTTTCTAGAGTGTAAATGACCTCTCAACAATACGAACAAACCCAGAAATGTGCAAAATGCGGTTATGAAGAAACGCGATTTCTCGATGAACTAACCGCAGCATTTGAAGAAACACGCGCATGGACTGAACCCTGTTCTCAATGCGGTTCCACAGATTTTAGTAGTGCAAGTAACGCGCTTCCTGTACTCTCTCGCCAACAATTAGAAATGTGGGCTATTAACGATGAGCTTCATTTCTCACAACAAGACGAAGATTTGATTCTCGCTACTCCAAGTAATTTAGAATTACTGCTAGAGTTTTTAGATTCCCCTAATACCCATATCTGGCAAAGAAGAACTTTAGCCTCCGCGCTCTACGTACTTTGGTATGATGCTTATCCCGAAACCGGTGAAAGCTATCTCCAGGATGTCGAATTTGCCGAAAAAGTTGCTCTTGAAATTAATAAACGCGCCTCACTGTTGATTGAATTAGGAGCCTCAAAATCCGAAGAATTTGGCGAACCGCTTTGGTATATAAGCAGCTATCTTAGAGAAGAATTTGAAAAATACCAAACCCTAAACTGAAGATGCGATGGCAACGAGAACACCGCAGGCATCGCTTGTATGAATTTAGTTAAACTTTCGTACTGCTAGAAAGCATTACAATTAGTCAAGCTTTAGTTTAATTACACTGATGACCTTTACCCGCAATCCAACAAGAACTAACTAGATAAAGCGGTCTAGTTTCGCCTGTTAAAAACTGATTAATTGCATGAACACAAAGTTCTTGACGCTGTGGTTCCAGTTCATCTAAACCATCAAGTAATGGTAGTAATTGATGGTTTTCTATCCATTCTTTACCAAGTTTTTTTGAGACACCGTATTTAGATTTAAGTTCTGCCACCAACCAATCAGTTATAGATTGTCGGTCATCTTTCCACGAGGACAAGTTGAATAAAACAGGAACGGGATAATCAGGCTGTTCTACTGCACGTTTAATTAATTCTTGAGCCAATTCTAATTGTGTAGTTGTCTTACCCGCCCCTGGCGCACCCAAAATTAACAGTTTACCTGCAATTTCTTCCGATTCAAAAACTTCTAAAATTGTTGTGGTGTTTGGGAGAGGAACAGCCGGCTTTAAGCCAATTTTTATCTCAGCATCCCAAGGGCGTTTTACCTGCTGGGGTTGTGACTCCTTCCCCAAATTAATTAGCACGGCATTGTGTAGAGACTGCCTTAACCGTGCTGTAACTTCTGCCTTGACTGCGGCTAGTAGTATCCGTTCATTCTTTGGTCGAGCAGGGTTGCCTACTGGTGTCGTTGTTTGCCCACCTAGAATATTAAAAATATTTTGAAAAACATTACAGTGAAGGGGGTGGATAATGCTTGTGAATGACATAAGCTATACTCCAAGTAGAAGAGATGATGAGGAAAGCCCCCAGGTACAAGCTATGGGCATAAGTTAATTAGATGCTATTCTTCATCTTCAGAGTCCGATTCTTCATCATCCTCTTCCAATGTTTCTAAGACATCTTCAGTATAAGCAACGTCTCGGTTCCCTTCAGAGTCTACATTGCATAACAAAGGCGATCGCTGTGACTACTCCAGGCGATGTCTTATCTGCGAGACGCTGCGCTAACGGCGGGAATTTCGCCATTGCACTACGTTATATATAAGTTATGCTGCAAATTTCTGGTAAAATTATCATCCCCGATAGCGAAATCGAAATGAACGCGATTCGCTCTCAAGGTGCAGGCGGTCAAAACGTCAACAAGGTTGCGACGGCCATCCACTTGCGTTTTGACATTGAAGCTTCATCATTACCCACTTTCTATAAACAGCAACTTTTGAAGTTAAATGACCGACGCATTACCCAGGAGGGAGTGATTGTAATTAAGGCTCAAGAACACCGCAGCCAGGAGCAAAACCGGGAAGAAGCTTTGCAACGGCTCAAACAACTGATTAAAAGCGCTGTCATACTGCCCCAAAAACGCAAACCCACCAAACCAACTCGCAGTTCTCAAAAAAAACGCCTTGATAGTAAAACTAAGCGAGGACAGATTAAGTCAATGAGGAGGCAGTCCATTGATTAAAAAGCCAATACTGAGATAAAAATATGATAGATGAAAAGATTGTTAAATATGAGAAAAACATCGTTTGGCTGGTTGACCTAAAGGATTACCCTTGGGTGCGAGAAGACACAGCAGATTTTTGTCAAGCACAAGGAATTTCTAAATCTCATCAATCACGAATTGAAAGAAGAAGAAAACTTATTGGTTACGCTGACTTAAAGGACAAAGCACCACCTAGTTATACTTTAGGAACCAAAAAACATTATTTCCGCAGAGTTTTTGTAGTTCGTGATGGTGATTATCTGGTTTACCAATATGGGCATCCCGCCGAAGGTGTAGACCCTTTAAAAGTAAAGCCCAAGGTTAAGGCAGCAGTTATGAGAGGATGTTAAATTGAGATTCTGTCATCGCATCTCAATGACTATTAAGATATTTAAACATTCCCCTGAAAGTACCACTTTTTTAGTCATTGGGGTCTAGCTGGACTTGTTTAAATAACCCCTGTCGAATACCTGAAGGGGTGACAAGTTCGCCTCAAATCCTTATCGAATAAAGATTGTCAAAGAGTCAGCCTTGAAAAGATTAAAACAAATGGTGAACCTATTCCAACATAAAAATCAGACTCATCATTTCTAGTTATATGCCAATCTAGTAGTAGCGGTGTAGTCAATGTCTTCAGAGGATGTTATGAGTCCTAAGTACAAGAAAGGTGAAAAAGTCCGGGTTTACCATCCAACACAGTCAATATTCGGCATAGTGTCTGATATAAAACAAAGTGGTGGCACTTGGCTATATTCGCTCTCTGACCCTGAAACTGGAGAGATCCACCGAGTACATTTTGGTGGTAGTTTTGGCAACAGCGCAAGCCAAGTTAACTGGCAAGAGGAAAGATGGCTGCACCCCTGCTAGATATTAATATTCAAGATGCCACTTTCGGATGTTAATTCCTGGGTTCCTTAACTGGTTTACTTTGTAGAAATTTCTATAAAGTAAATTGATTGCCAGGTATGTAGTACCAATACTGTAGCCAAAAAAAGAGTATAAAGATACTGAGTGATGAGGTAACAAGTGTGTTATAGGGATTGCCTTCGCCAGTCCGAAGGCAATCCCTATGAAGATGTAGTGCTGCACTCAAGCTCAATCAAACTCAACATCTTTTCTTCCAGCCCAGTTAAGTAAGGGCGTTTCAATTCTCCCAGGTGTTTGAGGACAGCAACAGCAGCTTCTTCCAAGTTCTCATGATGACGTAGCCTGCTAATGCGATCGCTAATTAATTGCATTTGCTCACACTCCTGCTTCAAATAATTCATCGGCTTTAAATGATCCATTCTCACGGTATACTCTCCATCCCAAGCCATAACAGTACAGCTAAAATCATTCACAGCACTGACAATCGCCCAGCAACCTCCTTTGCCCCTGAGATCAGGATTATCCTTCACGATAATTTGGCACACTTCACCTAATTGGTAGGCGTTTGGTACTTTGGTGCGTTCCATAATGCGTTGTACCACATCTTTGACAACCCTCCCACTGGGAGCTTTGCCACCAGCTTCTTCTACTGCGGCTTGCCATATCTCTTGCTGCTGCTGAGGTTCTAGTTTTGTCAAGGGTCTAACTTGACGTTCACTAGTAGGTAGAATTTGTGTCCCAATGGTTGTCAAATCCTCAACTAATGAATTTTGACAACCATTGGTTGTCAAATTGTCGAAAACATCAGCCGCCGCAATCAAGTAATTTGATTTCTGCCGACTATGCCCAAAGCGATCGCGGCAATAATCCTCGAAGGTTTTGTGAGTAGAACGGTATAGTTTGCGATCGCGCAATTGAGCCAGCGCCTTCCCCGCTTCATAAAAAGCCCTTTCTACACGGCGTTCTAGGAACAAGCGCTCATGTTCTTCTTCGGGGGTCAACTCGTCAATTTCAGTCAGTTGCTCCGTACTCTCTACTGAAAGCATTTCCTGAAGCATAGTATTTACAAGCTCCAATAGGAGGGTTAAATCAGTGAACAGTGATCAAGCAAGGCTTGTAGTGGGAGATTTAGACCCGATTATGTCTCTTGACTGAGAACTGATAGCTGTAATGTCCAGAGAATAGGGTTGAGGGTATTTTTCTCCGATCTAAACCCTGTTTTGGTTCAAATCAATTCCAGGTGTGTCAGATCACTGCCAGGAATTGGGCATAAGAACTCTTTAAATTTGGATTCCATATTTTCTAAAAGCACAACGGCCATTTTGATACCGTATTTGTAAACCAATTTAGTCACAATCCCTTCTTTTTCATGCCTCACACTGCCGGGGAAGCAAACCCGCACTCTTGCACCTGGGGTAATTTCTGGTGTCGGTTGAGGGAGGGGCGAATCACACTCACAGTTGTTAGTGTTACTTGGTTGCACAAACCCCGTACCCCGATCAGTTTCTACCACTGGCAAACTATTTTGTGTATTATCAACAACTTGGGAATACTGTGTAGTTTCAACAACTACATTAGCTTTACTGAGACAATTATGATGATCTGGATTTGTCACCGGTGACACTTGAGTTGGTGGTGACGGTGCAGTGGCTTGTATTTCCGGCTTTTGGGGAATTGGCACACTGTCACCACTATGAGAGAATTCTAAATCTGGCTGTGGTGGTGGATTATTTGGTGTTAAATTAGCCACAAATTTAATCTGCCTACCTAACTTGATAATTTGACCTTTGCCCATCTGCTCTAATCTGCCAAATAGTTCAGTTGTGTAAGCACTGACATCTCTAAAAGCTTGTTTAGCGAGGTTTTGAATGGCTTTAATACTTCTGTAGGCATCTCTGGTACTGATACCATCTTGATGTTTAGTAATAGCCGCATCCCAGATTTTCAATAAAATAGAGCTGATGTCTTCATTTTCTGTAGTGGTTTCCTGAAGCACATTAAAAGCACTGCGATAATACTGGGCAAACAACACGGCTCGTTCTAAAGTATCCTTTTGTAAATGCCAGTAATCCCGGTTACTGTCGTGATAACACTCGATTAGGTGTAGAGCCAGCGCAATTCTCAATAATTGAGTTGGCAGTTTGAACATCCAAGCTCTGATTGCTGGTTGTGTTGTTGACCAAGCTTGTTGACCGATGATTTCACAAAGCTTGGTGTAGTAATTATCTGCGGCGGATGAGAGTTTGATGATCCCCGTTTGACAATGTTCCAACCAATCATAGAGGTGAGGTAGTTTTTCACTCAGGTGACAGTATCCCTTGACGCGCTTTGGCATTAAGGCTTGGGGATTAGCAACCAAGAATCGGGCTAACATCCCTTGCGAATCATCAGGATCTCGAAATATCTTGCGAAATACCCCCGGCTGGATACCGCCTGTCAAGCTGAGAGCTGTTTCTTCAACCATGAAGCCATCTCCTTGGAACACTCGATCAACTTGTGCAGGGGAGCCATCCCAAAGTTTGAGTAAGCATTCTAATCCTTCGTTTTCAACACCTTTACCAAACTGTCCAAAGGATTTGAATAAGCCAGCCAGTTCATCTCTAGCCCAAATAACACCATTTTCTTTTTGTTCAGAAAGGCGTTTGATCACTGCTTGAATAGTGGCAACTTCAAAGGTATATTTTCGTTCCACTGGTTTGGGCGGTGCTTCTTCTGTTTCTGTCCCTTTCCAGTTTTGGTGGGCTTCTACCTCCTGCTCAAACTGCTTTCGGGCTTCAATTTGCTTTTGTTTGAGTGGGGTCAAGACTAAGTTATCTGCCCGACTTTTACCACCACCTGATTCTAAGACTGTCGCTGTCCAGGCGATCGCCGGAACATTATGGGATTCGACATTGAGTTTTACGCGCTTTCCTGCC
The DNA here is from genome assembly GCF_963923915.1 of Nodularia chucula CCY0103. NCBI lineage: Bacteria > Bacillati > Cyanobacteriota > Cyanophyceae > Nostocales > Nodulariaceae > Nodularia > Nodularia chucula. Next base: position 7,342 of record NZ_CAWUOL010000059.1, read on the forward strand.
AGTGACATCACCGCAGCCAAAAGTGGTTGCCAAATCACGATGGGTTCAATATTCAAGATATTGGCATCATGTTTAAGGTCTGTGGCCATGCTGGGAAGGGCGCGGTCAAAATCCAGTTGAGCATTATGCCAATTAATTAAATTGTCCAACCGGATTTCATCTTCTGGTTGGACATCATGGATTTGGCTTCTGATGGAGGATACTAATTGTTTGAATGCGGGTTTGGCAATTCCAGGAATACTGGCGACTTCTTCAAGTTTTTGTGTTTCTTCGTAGTCAATTAAACCGGATTGCAGAATCTTGGTGACACTGGGGACAATCTCTTTAATCCCCACCAAATCTGGATTATAACTGTCACCCACAACTGTACTGTCACCAGTGACACTTGCATTAACCTGTGGTTGTTGAGAATATACTTGATTTTGTCTTTGCCACGATTTGATACAATTGAGCAGTGCATCGTCTGTCAGTGCAGCTGTAGGATTGGATTTCTCGGCTGAACACCAAATACTCTGTGCTTCCCTAGAATCTAATGGCGGAGAACAGCGATCGCAGTAATCATCAAATAATGTGCGAGGATCTCCCTCATAGTCATATCCCAGATACGTTAGTCGATTAGCTGTGCCAATCAAGTTACGGGCTAGTTTTGCACCTTTGTTGTTTCTCTCTCCTGCTCCTGCGCCATCGTCAATTAATGCACGGTCATCTTTAGTCAGGCATTGGTATAGAGGGGAGGAGCAAGGGGCAGGTATAGGGGGAGAAGTTTTCCCATTGCCCCCTGGTTCCTGCTCTTGAGCCTGTTGAGTTGGAATAATTTCTCTGAGTTGACTGTAGCTGTAGCAGTTGCCAGTATTGAGAATAATTTGGCTTTGTCCGTTAGGCACATTATGTGGTGCAAAATGAAAGCATCCCGCTAACCGCATTACTCTTGAGGGATTTTTCAGAGCGCGATCGCCATCGGCATACTCTAATAAATCTGTTTGCAGTTGTCTCCAGTCTTCAGTTCGGATAGATTGCTCTAAAATCCAATAACTGTGAATGGATTTCCCCCCTGTATCTATTTGTAAACTCGGTTCTGGTAAGTTGAGCGATCGCCACAACTCTTTTTGTAAATCTTTGTGAAGATTGTCATGTTCATAGAAGATAGCCCGGCAATTGCTGACATTCTCATCCAGATGTCCGCCGCCGTTGACTACGAAGTAAACGCCTCTGCCTTCTGCTTGGAATTGTGTGGCTAGTTGGATTAACTGATTGAGACTATGTGCTTCGGCTTTCCTACCTTTATCCCCTGCTTTGCGTGGGTCATCGCTGGGGTAGAAGCTTCGCAGGTAGACTGTATCTCCTTTCTGGTAGCCCAATGCTGCTAAATGTTGTGCAGCTTGATCACGGTCTACAACTTTTTTGCCAAATCCTTTCTTAAACACGGTAAATTCCCCTGATTTGTTGGTTTACAAACCTCAGAGGGGGTTGATTGCGCTGCTACTGTTTTTGTCTACCCAATTCAGGAATTTTTTCTTCAGGAAGATTGAGCTTTTTTGTGCTGGAGAAAATTTAGTAGCCAAATTGCCACATAATTTTGGCCAGATGTACTGCTTCTCATGTATGATGAGAATTAGGACACTATTCCTCTAATATGAGGTAGTGACAATTGCCTCTAATTAATCCTTTGTGATTGGGTTGGTATGAGGTGTAGTTACATTCCCCTCTGATTTGATGAAGTTTTGATGAGGGCGTGTATGGTTCTCAGCGATGAGAACTCAATAACGGAGTTTTAGTCTCGGTCAACCTCTTTAGTGTTTAAAGTCGGCTAAACTTTGAAAGGCACTAATTTGGTATGACAGATCACTCCGGTTCTGTATGAGGGCAAAGCTTCACTGAAACAGTGAGTTTTGTCCTTTTCAATGGCTTATGTATATTTCCGTGGTCTTTTTCTCCTGTATATTCCATAAATAATATTTTAAGTCATTTAGAGAACTCTTACCCAGTTTTACCAGACTTTTGGTAAAAGCTTAATTTTAAGGATTATTATAGCTGTTATTCAAAAATTAAGTAAATTAAATGACAAGATTCCCTAAAAAATATTATGATTTTACCCTTTTTATTGGGCATAAATCGCCGATTATTAGGAATTTTTTGCTAAAAACAGTATTTTTCTTTTTCAAGAAGTAGTTAATTCAAATCTTACCAAATTCCGTCACGATTTACTGAGATACCTAATTTAACAATTTTTGTCAAGTATCATATGGGTAAAGATAGCAAGAATATTTTATCTATCTATAGAAGGTAGTAAAGCTATCCTTTCTATGATTTCAGCAACCCGTGACTTGCCTGTTGAAGTTCACTATCAGAAATGGCAGCAAATTTGTCTAAACCTAAACCAATCTTTCTGGGTTTCTGAGATGACCGGGTTATTCGCAAAGAATTTAAGGAGCATATTGAAAAGTTTTACTGGAAACCGTTGTTTTGGTCTAGCTCGTATTATGTAGCCTCAAGTGGCGGCGCACCGATTGATAAACTTAGGCAATATATCAAAGAGCAAAACGCACCAACTGAATAAATATGGATTGGTTATTTCCACTTCGTTTCAATAACCCGCTCTGATCCCTACCTTCAACGTACTCGTAAGGTAGGGACTGCCGCGATACATTCAAATACGTCACAATAATTACCAAAAAAAATCAAATGAATAACTCAGCTATCGAAACAATTAATTCAATCAATCGTGTCAGAGGGGTTTCCAATAACATGATGGCTTACAGACTATCGTTGATCATGCAACAAGCTAAAGAGAACGCCACTCCCCTAGCGACCGAAAACCAAGCCTTACCCCAAGAGCGCCAGGAAGAACTTACGCAACTTCTATCGAAGTCTCCCGCAACTCAAAATCTTGAAGACTTTAGGCAAAAGCTAAAAGATAGGTACTACTCAGAATATCTATCGAAATTTGAAGCTAGATTGGGTGTAGAGTCACGGAAACAAGATACTCCAACACGAGTTGAGAGATTGATTGCTGAGAAAAAATCACAATTCTTGCAAATGCAGAAATCTAAACTCGAAGAAAAGCCAGACCACAACCAGTCCAAAGCTTCTCGAGAAATTAATAGTAGATTACCAGAACAAAGTGAAGCGACCAACAAATTACTCATCCCTGCAATGATGGGACTTGTTGTTGCCAAAGGTCAAAATACTGATGAAAGAACCCGGATCTACGAAGGGGTTAGATACAAATTACAGCTATTAATGAAAGAAGGTAAGCAATTCCTTAGCATTAATCGCAAAGATAGGAAACCGGAGAAAGCTTTTAGTGCGTATAAAAATGATAATGATAAATATTCTCAATTCAATATTTTAGAGAACAACCTCTCGGAGCAGGAAACTCAAGGAATAATTGAATTTAACAAACAGAGAATCGTTGAAGAATCTCAAAATAAAGACAAGGATAATAACCTTGATCTGGGAGATTAGAAATAACCGAGGAATACACCACCAGCAAATCCAATTAATAACAAAGGACGTTTTATCCCCTTTTCAATATTAGAAAAAGGGGAAATTATTACTGCCAAAATTATGTAAAATAAAGCTTGTGTTATATCAACATCAAACTTAATAATTGCGGCAAAAAATAAACTAAAAAATATAGCAAATTCCACAGCAGTTTCAATCTTGTTCAGAAACTTGGTATTGTTTAAGTAACGCATTTTTATCCCCTTCAGTAACCCCTATCGTACCATCAAGCCCATAAGGTTGATGAGCGCGATAGGGAAAAATGATCGTAAATTTAGTTCCTTCTTGCACAGACGAGTCTACCAAAAGCTTTAGCCCATGAGCTTTTGCAATCATCATCGCCACATACAACCCCAACCCAGACCCCGATGATTGTGCGTTGGCTCGGTAAAAAGGTAAAAATATATTTGGTATTTCTTGTGGCGCAATACCTTTCCCAGTATCTTCAATCTCAACTATTAAATCATCTCCCCGATTTAATAGTCTAATAAAGACATCGCCACCATCAATAGTATACTTAATACCGTTATGTATTAAGTTAGACATCATTCTCCCCAAAGAAGCAGCATCAGCCATAACTTCAGCACCATGAGCTAACGGTATATGTTCAAACTTAAGTTTGATTGAACCGCACTTAGCCAATGGTAAAAACTCCAAATGCAGTTTTTGCAAGAACTTGAATAAGTCTAAACGTCTAATAGACGCTGGATGAATATTTAAAATATCATCAAATCTTTGTCCACTCTGATAATTTTCCAGTAGATAACTAACTCGATTATTCGTTTCTAAAACAGCTTCTAAAACTGGTCTGATCTCTTCCAATGTATGACCATAATTCCCTGCCATCAGTTGCTTAATGGTAATTTTAATCCCTATAAGAGGATTGAGAAGATCATGCAGAAAAGCTGAGGATGTAAGAACACTTTTAATTATCATAAAAATTGCCTTAGATTCTCCTGTTTATTATAATCAATAAACAGGAGTGTTCCCAGATAAAAATAAGATATTTTACATTTCAAAAAAGAATGATTTAATAGTAATAGCATCTAGAACTGGATGTAAGGAAAACATCTTTCTTTAGGAGTATGTCTTTAGGTATACTCACCAGAATTTACGGGACAGGGTATGGGCTATAAAGGGTGAAACAATTTTTATTCTAAGTAGTTTATTTTTAATAATTGATTTTATGGTATATGTATAACAAGTAAATCTACAAGGTGTCTCAAATGATTTACATAGTAATTATTGAAGATGAACCCCTGATCAGAATGGGCATCAAGGCAGTAATCGCCGAAGATCCAAATATGGATTTATGTGGTGAAGCGGACAGTGGTGAAAAAGGAATTATCCTGGTTGAGGAAACCAAGCCCGACATTGTTCTAGTCGATATCGGTTTGCCTGATATGAGTGGTTTACAAGTTGTTTCCACCATTAAAGAAAGAACCAATGCTAAAGTCATAATTATTACCTGTCAATCGAATGAATTTACAGTAAATTCAGCTTTTGAATGTGGGGCAGATTCATATCTGCTAAAGCAAGATGTAAATAGCATCACCTATGCAATTCATAGAACTTACAGGAAAGAAAGAGTTTTAGACCCCAAAATTACAAATTATTTTTTAAAACCTAATTCTAAAAAAGCACTGAACAAAGGCAAAGTGTACGAATCTAAACTCACTACAACTGAAATCAAGATATTAAAATTAATAGCTTGTGGTTTGTCCAATAGAGTGATAGCCAACAAGTTATTTATCACTCAAAATACTGTCAAATGCCATATATCAAATTTGTTCACCAAAATTAACGCTAGAAACCGAGTAGGCGCAATTGCTCAAGGACAAAAGCTCGGTTATTTACAAAATAGCGACCTTTTTCAAGCAAACATTGAAGAAGAAGCTATTTAATTTTAATCAGGCAATGTCCCTGGAGTCGATTTTCGTCAGCTTTACAAGCGGAAATGGTTGATTGATTATCTTTAAGTATCTCCCTAGCAAACTTGCCCTCTTCAGATTTTACCCATTCCAGCAGTTGCAAATCATTATTAGTAATAATAGATGCAGCATCTACATAATTAGCCACAATGTTCCAAGTAGTCAGGGAACCCAAGAGCGCCCCTACCGCCATCACCCCTCCAAAAATTGCAGAGATAGGCCAAATCCCCAGTTTCATCTTTCCTGGTTCGAGCATTTTTGGTGACAAATTTGGTAACTCTTGTGCTAAAACTTCTCTTACAGAAGAACTAACAACCGCATAGTGCATGGACTGAGTTGTTTTGCTAGTTTGCTCCAGTTTTCTGTCGATGAGAACAGCCCAGGCCTCTACCATCGCTTCCATTCGAGCCGGAATTTCAATCATTGTCTCTTCATATCGTCCCAGAGTTAGCATGATCTGAAACATGGGATCATCAGGAGAAATGCCCAGAGAAAGCGATAGTGCCTGAATTTTAGCTTGTTCTAATTCCGAATATCCGCGCATTGCATCTTCCATTGAAATTGTCATGATGACTCCTAAAAATTTGATTTAGACAAACACAGATAATTACTAGCTAGTTGGTTTTTAAGTAGTTCTTGATTAAAGTTTTGTATCCATCGATATATATAGGAACGATAAAGAATATATATTGATGTATCATCACGTATCTGTGAATAAGGTTTATTAGTTCTTTCCATTGCTTCATAGTGGTCAGTGTGCAGTTTAGTTAAAGTTATATCTATACCACCTACTGAATATAATTTTGATTGCATAGAAGTCTTATAATTATTGAATCTCTGGTCAAAGTGATAATTTTTGATCACTATATAATTAGCCCATTCCTTAGAAAAATTGAGAATTATCTCCATATATTTTAGACAATCGAATCTGTGTGATATGGGTTGAAGAAAAGTCAATCTCCAGCCATATTCATTGAGCAGATGAAAAAAATTTGATTTATCAATAAAATGGCAGATTTTATGTACATACTGTCCAGGCATATCTACTACTACTACTTCAAGTTGCTGATTTTTTAAATCTTCTAACACTTGATCAGTTTCACTCCTGAAAAAATCTACCGTATTGACTGTAATTAAATGCCTGTAAGATTGTAGCTTATGAAAATTATCATGGTCGTAAGCTGTGATAGTTTTACCTTGAGAATGAAGTAAATCAATCAACAGTTTACAAACTGTAGACTTACCAACACGGGAATCGCCTAAAGTCATAATCATCCGCTTATTTTGCAGCATCTAAATTGGGTAAACCTAATAAATGTCTAACTGGTTGAATGGAATCTTTGAAGTTGCGTAGCCATGCTGTCACCCTTCCTTTGACAGCAATTAGGTCATTCTGTTCCATTCCTTTAGCAAAGGAATAGCTTTGTTGGTCAAGATAATCATAGGCGTGTTCAATTAGATCAGGCATACCTATTTCATGAATATATTTTTGATTTTCTGGGTTAGCTTTAATGTCTTGAATCACCTGGGAATTATTGTATCTATTAAATTCATGCTCCTCACCAAAAAAATTATTTTTCACCACTATATAATCAGCATTATTTTGGCAGTAACTATACAAGTTAACAAATTGGTTTACTGAATCTAAAGTCCGAGAGATAACTACTACCATAGTTACTCTCATTTGGTAAATATTTTTGATGGTTTCAAAAAGATCCATATCTTGGACAAAATCCTTCAAAATGTTGCTAGATTGTGGTGGTAATTCCAACAAAAATAATGATTTTTCGGAAAACACAGCTTTACCAGGTTCACCATCTTCAACTGATTTATCAGGGTGAAAGATATATTTTCCCAATCCTTGTAAAAATATATCCGTTTGTCCCCTTTTAAATATATTAAGTGGTTCAATTGTACATTCTTTTTCATAAAATCTTTTTATCTGTGGATTTGAAATATCCGCATCAAAAGCCACAAAATCTTGTTTTTCGTCTATCCAAGCTTGCAAAAGTCCTCTTGCAAAGGTACTCTTACCAACGCCCCCTTTATCACCAGTTACGATAACCAATCTCCGAGAAAGATTTTCTTGTGATGTCATTTTTTTTCTAGCCATAAAGGAACTAAGCAATTATTTCATTAGACAAATACTGTAAGAGCCTCAAATAAAAAGGCTCGACACAATTGAGATAACTAAATCGTGATGAATTAACAGATTTTAAAGCTTGTAAAATTAACCCTTGTTTAATTACATCCAATGGAAAATCTGTTGGATGCAGTCTTTTGAGAACGACAAAAACTACTAAATCTAATTCTTGTGCCATCAATAGGTTTGTCGTTGATAAAACTATTTTTTTATACAAGTTTTCATATCCATCGTAATCCCTTGTTATATTTTGTATTATTTGTAGATAGTAAATTCTTGATTGTTCTTCTTGATTGTCTTGAACAGTGGGATAATCACATCCGAAGGGAATTGTTTTGTTGATAAAACGCAAGTAAAAATCCACAATTTCCTCTTGATTTATTGTCCAGTCTGATTTCTGACATTTTAAATAATTTAATATTGATTCCTTAGAAGTGAAATCAATATTATTTTTATATTTTTGAGAACAAGTTGAGGCTACATTTTCTGTCAAAGTTGAAATAATGTCTGTTCTTACCCAATACCCTAATTTTCTTGTCAGCTTAGGATTGTAATTTAGAGAATAAATAGATGAAGCAGGCATTGTATCAGCTTGGCATACTTCTCCATTTACGACGACATATCGTTGGTTAATTTCAATGCCATCCTTTAAATTTGAAACTTCCACATCAAGTAGACAAAATACATCTTCAGCGAATAACTCTACTCCACTAGGAATATTTAGTACACGAACTATCTTCCCCGATGGATGCTCAAACTCCATCGGATGCCATATTTCAACCATAAGTCCTGCTTTTCGTTGTCTTGATTTGCGATCAATATGGCATATTCTGCTTCCATAAAGGAATAAACTAAATTACGGGATCAATATCATACTTTCTTACTATTGCCAAAAACGTTGAAGTGTGAATACAAATAACCAATTTCCAGGTTTCAACGCTATTCTCTAAGAAAATCCCTGTTTCCCAATACCCTACACCCGCCCCAATCCGGCTTGGTCAATGGTTTAAACTGTCTGTACTAGGGTATATACGTGGTATAGAGATGGCTAACACAGAACGCGAATCAATAAACTTTAAACTCCCCAAAACCCTCACCAATGCACTCCGCAAAGCTGCACGAGAACGTCAAACTACGGCTACCGATTTAGTGATTCAAGGCTTGCATCATATCCTGGGAGAAGTTCCTGGTACGGAAGCAAGTGTAGAAACTCGTCTACACCAAATCGAAGCCTTTTTGACTCAAATGGCCAATGGACAAGATGCTGGTGTAGACGATAGTTCAAAACAAAGACTTTCACAGTTGGAGCAAAAGACCGAAGCCATATCTTTGAGGTTGGCACAAATTGAAGGAGCTATTTCTTTACTTGGACAGCGTTCTGCAACTCCTCAAAGAAGGCAGTCCTACCAATATCATCCACCGCAGTTAGAACTGCAAGCGTATCAGGGGGTAAATCTGGCTAAAAGATTAGGTGTCGATTTAGCGACTTTAGAGCGAGAACGAAATAATCAGAGTTCTAAGGATTTTGAAAGATGGTGCAGGTCGAAAGATCCTAGTTCTACTGGATGGCGTTTTGGTAACGATGGACTCTTCCATCCCATTAAATGATGGAACACATTTTTGTTTTTTGTTCAAAATTCCAGTTCCTGCCCCGGCTGGTGGTGCTGCTGGTCACGGCTCTGTTGCTTTTGGTACTTTCTCCATGCACACAGGGTATCATTCCAATCTTTACCTTTGGGTTTAACTCGCATGGCATGATCATGATGTAACTGTTCCATGATCATTCGTGCCGTCTCATTCCCGGCATGATCGTTCTCATAAGCCACTTCCACTGCGGGAACAGTTTGCAGAAATTCCACTGGTAAACTTTTAGGACTATCAACTGCCATGTACATTGTCCTGGTTTTGGGTATTCCTTGCTGAACTTCCATTTCCAGAGTTGCAATTGACAGCGCCTCAATGGGGGATTTACACAATACGACTTTTGCAATTTCGCCGTTTGGTTCTCCTCCCAATTTTAAATGAAACCACCCTTTTGTACGCTTGGTTCCTTTCACATATCCCTTAAAGCTGTTATCTTCCCCTTGTGTTCCTCTAACAAATGCACCTGTGGTTTCACCATCTAGATTCCGCATTAAGAACACGGCGTTTTTTTGCTCATCAGCATAAATTAAACCTTGATCATGAACGGCTTGGATAAAACTGGGTAGTAATTCTCGCTTCTCGGTAAGATAATTTTCGACTTTATGCCATTGGCGCTCATCTGGTGCTGGGGGTACAAACTTGGGTCTGGGTTCCAACTGTGCAATTTCCGCCGCTCTTTTTTGAGATTGGGCGAAGACTGCCCTCTCTACCCCTTTTTCACCAAATCTATCATGCAGCCACGCGATCGCTTCCTGATCATTACATTCGTTAACGTGTATAACCAAGTCAATAGCACCACCGCCACCCCTTTCTTCACTGGGGTGAAAGTCATAGAATTTGGAACCATCTATATTCATGATGTGACCCTGGCCTCTCCATTTCACCGGCTGGTTATAGTCACGGTCTAAACCTAAATGCCACGCTACATCCTCCAGGGGCAAGTCCCGCAGTTGCTCTGTCTGCTGCCGTAAAACTAAGTTTTCTTCAAGTTGTTTGATTCTGGTTTCTTGCTGTTGCCTAAGTTTTTCACTAGCCATAGCTTTTTGAACAGCCCGTTGTTCATGTTCAATAGCACGTTGACGATCCGCTAACTGATGGTCAAGTGCTTGAATAGCTGGGTCAGCCTTAAGCCGTTCATAGAATTGCTGTGCCGATTCTCCCAATCTTGGTTCTAATCGTTCAAGTTCCAAAGTCAAAGGTTGACTATTAACAGCTTGATAATATTCCTTAACTTTAGTGTGGGTGGCCTTACTGCCTTTGACTCCTCGTTCAATACCCAATGGTGCTAGTGCAGCAGCATAACTATCTTGCAATTTGGATAACTTAATTCTGCACTCTTTAGGTGAACCCCCAAACATTTTGTAATGACTGAGAAGATGGGCTTTTTCGTTAATCGGGACTATGTAAGCGTGAATGTGGGGAGTGGCTTCATCCAAGTGCAGTTCTGCCCTGACACACTTATCCCCGTAGTTTTCAATCAGCCATTCTTTAGAGGTGTTAGCGAAACCGCTCAATCTTTGCTCATCCCATTCTCCCGCGAGTGATGGGTCATGAGGTCGAAAATATTCAGGGCTGGCACTCAAAAACATTTCACTACACAACACAGCATCTTTGCGAGGCTTGTGTTTTGTGCAAGACTTGATCTTGAGTTTGACAATTTGCTCCAAGGGCTGGTCGTTATCGCCAATCAACCGAATATTTGTTTTTTGTGGGTCAGCATTGCTAGTTTCTTGTAATCTGGCAGTATGGGCTTCACTACCCCCCACATTGCCAAAAGATTTCAGCTTTACCACGCGTAAAATTGCTAAACCTGCCATCTGTTCTCAGTTGTATATTTACTCCAGTTGTCATGCCCCAAAGGGTAATTGTGGGTTGTCTCTTAGCGAGCATGAACGGGACGGAAATCTCACCCGTAGATTCTAGAACTGTAATGAGTACAGTTCTATTAAATTGCACCTGACACTCATGGGATGGCGGTAGTCCTGCCTGTGTCAGCATTCGAGAGAAACCCATCCCTTATAAGTATAACGAAAAGGCTATTTAACGGTTAATTTGCTGGGTTTTAGGGTTATTTAAGTCATCAGGTGATGTCCTGGTTTATTATTAGCAGTAAATCACCATAAAAATGGTGTTTCGGGGTCAATCTTTATCTCAAGTTACTATCAAAAACACCTCTGTGACTATTGCATGAGGATTGGCTAAAATAACGTAATCACAAGGGTTTTGGGCTATTGTATTCTCAATAGCTTAAATTATTGACATTATTCACGGATTTTCAAATTCACTCAACTTTTTTCAAAGACTGACACAACTCTTTTGTAACCAGAAGTATTATAAAGGACTACAGAATAATTTTTGAACAGATTTTTGAATTACTTTTGCAACATGAATGTATTATGCTTTTTGAGTCAAAATCTTCTAGTAAAAACGGCTGTAACTTTTTCTGTATATGCTTTTGAGCGATTTTTGACAAAAATAGCAGGCGTAGACAAAGCATAAAAATCTCAAAATATGTCGATTTTGGTGATTTTCTACGCCCATTGGGATGTCATGAAACTATCGCATTTTGGTTACATTATTTGTTTTTCGGGAGCAATAAAGTTTTTTCGTTGCTCAACTACGCCTTTTTGATGTTTCAAAGCCTTTTTTTTATTCTTGAGGGCGTGTAGAGACAACAGTGTTAAGTTATACAGTAATACTACCGATAAATTAAAGTAACTCTATGTAGATTGTGTGGGTTACTTGCCAATTTATTTGTCAGTAAACGAGAAACTATATTAGCTAAATAAATTTACAGTTCAAATAAATTTAACAGGGTGTTATCAAAATTAGTTGTTAAATTTAGAAACGCTTCACAGGAAAATTGATTCTAGTTGCCCTGCAATAATTCTTTTGTTATTCTTTAAATGGTAATGATGCGAGAAATTATCGCATCTGCATTCCTGTTATCAAGATTTTAAAATACAAGAATATGACAGATGCAAAGTACCAAAGAATTTCAATAAAGCGATTAGATGATAGTGTGGATGGACAAGTAATTAGTTACTTGCAATCCGACCCTTTTGATGAAAATGAGAACTTTCCTGAATTAGTTTTGTCTACTCTCAAGGCACACTGGCTACCTTTAACATTATTGTCAAAAGGGGTGGGTGGAGAAAAACTAAGGCAAGCAGGGATTCGTGCGATCGCTAAATTAGAAGCGCAAATCAGCACCATTCGTCGAATCTGTGGGCTTGATATTGAACCAGTTCATCCTACGCCAGTGGTCATCAACCAAACATTTGGAGCAGGGAATGATAAAGCATCTATCTGGGGAGAGATTTCTGACAATCATTCAAATAACAATAGTCAATCAAATGCTCAAGCAGATGAGACTGAGGATGATGATGATGATTGGGGATTGATGAAGATGGAAAATACCGAAGAAATGGAACAAATTAACAAGATATTTGGCGTTTAAATATATACATAAACTGTTGTCATGAATAGTACAAAGAAACCGGAAAAAAAGACTAGGATAGTCTTGACTTGTGATTTAGGTGGCAGTCAGACTAAAGCGATCGCACAAATATATCCAGATGGTGTACCGATAGTGTTGGCGATGTCCCCAGAAGTAGCAGATGTGGGCAAAGGTTCAATTGAGCGATTGAAGCAACAAAATCAAGTTTTTCAGGGCAACACTGCATGGGTGGGATGGAGAGAAGAATACTATGTATTAGGTGAATTAGCAAAAACTATGTTTGCGGGGACGGCGGCACTACGGGATTTGAAGTATGAATATGCCATGCCCAAAATCATTGGTATGTTGTGGTTAGCTTGTCGCAAATTGAATCAGGATTATGTGAGCGAGGTGTTTTTACAATTATTGCTACCACCTGGAGAAGTCAATGATGGTAAGAAGTTAGCAATAGAGTTAGAGCAGTTGTTGAAAAAAGGTGTAGAGACACCGACAGGAAAAGTGAAATGTAAGTTACGACATTTTGGTGTTGCGCCTGAAGGATCTGGAATTATGGCGTATCGTCGGCGTAATCTCCAAGATAAATATTTTCAAAAAAATATCGGAATGCTGATGTTGGGATATCGCAATGCCAGTTTTTACCTGTCAACACAAGGTAGTGCGGGGAAATCAGAAACAAGCGATTTGGGAATGAGTTGGATGGTACGTCAGTTTGTGGAATGTACATCTGTAGGGTTATCAAAGGATGATTCGCGTTTGATTAATGCTTTAATAGCAGCAAATCAGGCGGATTTTGAGCCTTTTGTTTCTTTGTCGCGTAAGACTACAGAACCAGAAAAACAGTCAGATTTAAAGTTGTTCCAACAAGCTTTACCAGTAGTTCGTGATGAATATTGCCGTGCTTTAGTCAGATGGATGCGAAATATCGCGGACTTGGATGAGATTGTGATTTGTGGTGGGACGGCTGAGTTTGTCACTACTGAGTTAACTGAGCATTTTGAAAATGAGGGTATACCGATTATTTGGAATGGCAATGTGTCAATTCCAAAGAAGTTAGATACTCTTGATTTGGGGGATAGAGTAACTGATGTTTGGACAAGTCATATTAGCCACATTAAAATGTTGGACAAAAATTTAGGTCATGATCGTCAAGGAAGAACTTTAGTGCCAACCGATAATCAACCAACTTATAACAATGGCAAGGTTCCCGAAGATGTATGGATTCAACAGGGTTTTATGCCTATGCACGAAGGGGTGTGATTTTATCTCTTGATCAGAAAAAATAAAAGCAGTTATACACTGCTTTTATCAAATTTACTGTTGAAGTTGGAAGATTTCTTCTAATTCTTCCCAACTACAATATACTGATTTGAATAAAGAATTTGATAAAAGAATATTTGATGCTACGGAAGTCACAAAAATCCCAAAAACTAAGCCGATTAAAATATTTTTCACTCTTTTAAAGTTTCCATCGCCATACTTCAATAGAGCTTTCGCGTAGCGATGATTAACAAAATTCAACTTTGATACTCATGCAAACCCTACAACTAACTGCTCACACTAATCCCACTCAGCAATGCAAAGTTAGTCAGGTACCATTCACTATTGGCAGTGACCCAGATAATGATTTAGTAATCACGGACACTTATGTTTGTAGCTATCATGCTGCAATCTTGTGGAGACAAGACCAATATCTGTTATTTGACTTAGGTAGTGCTGTGGGGACTCGCATTGGTAGCACATTGCTGAGGCATCAACAATCACAGGCGTTATCAGATGGGAATTTAATACAAGTTGGTTCCGTTATTATCGAAATAAAAATCACCAATCCCCCGACTGTCAAATCACAAATTTTTACTCCAATCGCTAAAACCCAATTATTCAATAAGAAGCCGGAAAATCCAACTCTCCAAAACTTAAGGCTAGATGCCATTGATTTATACAAATCCACTGGTATGTTCTTTGGTAATACCTTAATTAATAATATTTCTGTATCGTTTCTCCCCAGAGAATTTATCGTGATTGCTGGGGTAAGTGGTGGGGGAAAATCTACTTTATTGGATGCACTCAATGGTCAACGTCGTGCTAGTAGTGGGAAAGTTATGGTCAATGGCGTTAACCTTTACCGACATTTCTCAGCTTTTAAACACAGCATTGGTTATGTACCTCAAGACGATATTGTGCATCCAGAGTTAACTGTGTTTGAAGCACTCAAGTATGCGGCACAATTAAGATTACCTCATGCGATACCAGAGCAGAGGCAGCAACGTATTCAACAAGTCCTCGAACAATTACAACTCACCCCACGTAAGCACGTTCCGATCAAGCGGTTGAGTGGTGGACAACGGAAACGAGTATCTATTGGGGTGGAACTAATTACCAAACCCAGCTTGTTCTTCCTGGATGAAGCAACTTCAGGACTTGACCCCGGTACTGAACTTCAGATTATGGAGTTGCTGAGAGACTTAGCTAACAATGGCAGTACAGTTATACTAATTACTCATGCGACCAAGAATGTAGCAATCGCAGATTTTGTAGTGTTTCTCGCTAAGGGCGGAAGGCTGGCTTACTTTGGGCCATCTAAGATGGCATTTGATTACTTTAAAGTGCCAGACTTTGACACTATTTACAGCAAAGTAGAACGGCAGTTATCACCAGAAAAATGGGAGGAACGGTTTAAAGAAAGTGTTTTTCACCGGAAATTCATTAGCGATCGCCAAGAATCAATCCCCCAAACCAAAGTGACACCAGTAGCACCCAGGATAAACTACTGGCAGCAGTGGTGGGTATTGTGTCGGCGTAATCTCACCATCCTGTTCAAAAACAAAATGAGCCTGTCCTTGATGTTAACAGGAGCGCCAATTCTGGGAGGATTTAACTTTTTACTCTGGAAATCTGACTTGTTTGACACCAAAACAGGCAATGCAGGACAGTCAATCACAATGCTGTTTGTCACCGTGATTATGGCAGTCATGGCAGGGGCGTTGGCCACTATGCCAGAGATAGCGAAAGAAACTGCAATTTATCGCCGGGAGAGAACTGCGGGACTGGGGGTGCTTCCCTATCTTGCGTCTAAGTTTCACCTATCATTTTTGCTTGCACTGTACCAGTCGGCTGTACTCTTAGGCTGTATGGTCAGTGCGGTCACTGTTCCTGAAAGTGCTTTACCTGGGATGTATGTAACATTGTTTCTGGCATCTTTTGGTAGCATGATACTGGGGTTGTTGGTGTCAGCAATCGCACCCAATCAAAGTGTCGCTCCATTGCTGACTATTCTGGTGTTGGTTCCACAGGTAATTTTTGGTGGTGGTATACTCCCGGTTAGCGAATTTAAAGACAACGGAAAGTTTCTTAACCAATTAATGCTGACTAAGTACCCTTTTGAATCCCTAGTAACACTCAGTGGACTGGGTGAAGATGTAGCGAAAGACCCTTGCTGGCAAAAACCTGAACGACAGAGACGAAGATTGTCAGTACAAGAAAGTAATGCCTGTGATTGTTACGGAAACAATGTATTTAAACAATGCCAATTCCCTGGACTGGGGACAGTGGATAGGTCTTCATTTCTGTCCTCAGATGTTTTTAAAGCACGGCAATTGATTAGTCCTGTTCACCAAACCTATGGGGATATTTTCAGTATCAATGTCATGTTGAGTTTGATGCAAATGACTTTCCTGATTGGTGCGATCGCTATATTATTATTTGTATTTCAGTCAGCCAAAGGTTGAAAATGCCTCTAGAACTAACCAGAAGCAGTGTGTTTCGTCTTTTGTTTTGGGGCGAGTTCAACGTTTAATAGAACAATTGTACTGCATAGCTAATTTTGTTGAACATAACTCAAGCGTTACTATAAAGTTTTGCTCCTGCGAGAAAATAAACCATGCCGAAAACTTGGATTCTGAAAATAGATAACTATTTCAATGCCAACCCCAAATGCATTATCGCCACTGCCCACATTGATAAGTTCCCTACAGACTTACCCCTAGAACCTAACATCCGCGAACCCAACCGAAGAAGTGCTACTTACAGGCAAATCTTTGACTCCTTGACGACTCAACCCGCCAAATTCTTCGAGCGTCACAGTGGTATAGTCCTCTGTGCCAATAAGGTTAAACCCAATAAAAACAAAACTGAACTGGAACTAGAGATACTGGAAGCTTCCGAGGGGGGTAGCGATGGCATCATCAATGGCGGTCACACAGTTCTAGCATTTGAACAAGCAAGGAATTATAAATATGACCTGAGCCTTGCGAAAGTCAAAGTTACCATCCACATTGGTTTAAATGAAGTAGAAGCTAAAGATATTGCTCTGGCTTCCAATACAACTTCCCCCGTAGATTCTCGCTCCAAAGTCAACGCCAGGGGTGATTATGAATTTATCAAGCAGTATTTAGCCGAGTTAGAAAGAACGGAAGATAGAAAGTTTAGAGTTGCCTATTACCAAAACCAAACTGGCGCTCCCAGAAATGCCCAGTGTAATGTTACCCATCTCTTCAAGTTGATGAACTGCTTAGACAGAAACAGGTATAACCCGGATGGGAATAAAAGAACCAAGCACCCCACAGGTATGAGTACCCCCAGTCAGATCACAGATGCTGAGAGGGAAAGATTGAGTAAGCTACTCCCTCTGCTTTCGCAAGCTATGTGGATTGAACAAAGACTCTACGAAATTGTTCAAGAGCATATCAGCAACCCCAGAAGAAAGGGTGTTAATGATTTAGCATCAATTGATACACGCAAAAATACTCTGCTTCCCGATAGTAAGTATTCTTTTGGGTTTGGTGCGCCAACTGATTTGGCATTACCGATAATTGCAGCCTATCGAGTATTCCTAGACGAGAATTACAACTGGATTATTCCTTTTGAGGAGTTAGCTGAGAACTTCCTGCAACATCTGTGGGGGAATCATTATCGTAAATACTTGGTTTCCGAGAAAATGGCAGGGAATACAATCGGAACTAAAGTCAGTCGCTCTCTAGAACTTTGGGAGAGTTTGTACATCTCCGCCCAAAGTTATCTGAATCAGCATCTGATGAAAATGGTTAATTCCAGCAAACGTGATTCCGTCGTGCTGACGGCAAAATAGGCTATACATTGATTGCCGCTTTTTTTGGCACAGAAAGCGGTGAAAATTTAAATCAGGTCAATATTATGTCTGAATCTGACAACTTGGACTTGGAACTTCAAGCTGAACAATTAGCGCAATTCGCCAGAGAACAATGGTCTGAAGAAAAAATTGAATTTTTCAATGATATTTGGCAAGAGGCTGGTGTGAAAGATGTTCGCAAGATGACCATTCAGGACGCTAGACGCACATTAGCCATTTTATCCAACAGCGAGGCATCAATACAATTTGTTAAGGCTTTTTATGCTCAGGCTATAACCAACGGTATGCCATCTCATATATTAAATTTCATTCTGCAAAGTGACACAGATGGTGATGGACGGACTCTGGCACAAGAAATATTTGTAGATGGCACGAATCCTTTCCGTGCTGACCAGCCAGTTCCACAACAGCAATATTATTTGGAAAATAGTTATGATTTAGACCTAGAATTATAACCGTAAAAACCGAACAGACAAAAGTATTAGATCAAGATAGTAATAAAGTTGATTGTTTTTGATTTAACTTGTGAGTATCCTGTCTTTAACCTTTACTGGTGAAGACAGATGCAGCTTTTGGATTATGAACTCGAACAGAGTAAACTGGGCTTTACTGGCGAATCAAAAACAACAGAGTGGGATGCCATAGATTTGGCTACTCCCGAAAATCGTAAAGAATTGATGGAAGTTTTGATTTGCCAAAAGGTTAAACGGGGGGAGGATATTACCCAGTGTCTGAAGGTATTGGATTACCTTAAAAGAAGAACTGAAGAGAACAAGCTATACGATATCCTGGCTCAAGAGGTAAAAGAAAGATCCGTATTTAACTCATTGCAAAGAGTCTGCATCACATCCTTTGCCATCCTGGGGATGATTGCGTTCTCTCATGGGGTGTTGTCACGCTCCCAAACCCAGAACCCCACAGTCTCTAATTCTGTAGAACGCAATCAATTTTTTTCAGAGGGTGATGCCTTCTCTACGAAACGCTCCGCGAACGGCGATCGCAAAAATCAACTACCTTCCGTTGAAAGTGGCAAGCCAGATGACAAAGCTAACAATTATCGCACTGACAACGAACGCAACGGCAATATTCAGGGTCAACTGAAGACAGGTAAACAGTAAAAGCCTGAATTGTTTACCAATAGGTGGTTTCTTTGTCAAAGGGCAAGCTATCGGCAGGTTCACAGTTCCGCAAGTCTATGGCCATTTGCTTCAGGCGTTGACCGTATGTTTTGCTAGAAGCAATTCTGCTATTCATCTCTTGTTCACCAAAGTTGATGCCTTGTTCGGCATATTTTACAGACACAGCATTGTAATTATCAACATCGATTTTCTTGCGACGTTCCATTTCTTCCAACCAATTCTCACTGATGCCCTTTTGAAGCGCTTGCTCCACATATTCAGGCTTGAGTGAACCATCTGGATTAAACTGCCGTTTTTCTTCCTCTGTGAAGAAATCGTAGGCAGTATAGACAGGCCACGGCTCTGGGTCTGTTTGGTCTAAATGTTTTAGGCTTTCATATTTGTCCTTCAAAATCTTAGCGTGTTTACTAATTAATTCAGGTGGTCTATTTTTGTCAATCAATTCTTGGAGATATTCTGTTTTCAAAGAACCATCTTCATTCACTCTTTCACGATTCATGTTTAACCATCGTTTCAACCTAAACATACAATTCCTCCTAATTTATGGCACTAGAATTTAAACACTTTGATACTAGATTAAATCAATGGATTTATACAGACGCAGATAGCAAGAATCCTGATTCTATTTTAACTGAAAAGTTAGATAACACACTACTTGAATCTTACTTTCCAGGTAAAGATTTTTCTTTTGGACATATTGATGAATATAGTAAACCAGAAGATTTACAAAATCATCCAGATGGTCACGTTCTGCTGTTATCTTCAAAAACTCGATTACTCTATGGAGAACCAGAATGTTTGGAAGTAATTGATAAACTTTGTCCAGACCGGAAAGACCGGGGGGCTTATGGTTCGATATTTTTAGGTGATTGCAAAGATTCAATCAATGAGAAATTAAATATTCTGGTAGTAGACGATAGCACGGGCGAAAATGGGGGAGTGATTGAGGATAAGGTTGCTTGGAAATTGACAGGAGATTGCTACGGTCAAATTTGCACAGAGCTATATGACAAGATTACCAAAAGAGAAGAAAAACAAGATAAAACTTATCGTGTAATTCAGCATCGCTTTGGTTGGAAAGAAGGTGATGGAGAAGATACTAAGTATCGTTTTGGTAAAGGTACATTGCGACCTTTCAACATACAAGAGCTTGATTTGCAAAAGAATGTACCCAAAATTGACCTAATTATTCCTGTATCCAGTTTCAAAGGCACGGACAAAGATAACCCAGATGGACCAAGTAAACCACAAATCAAACCAGGGCTGTACCAGCAAAATATTTGGTTAGGTGAAAAAGCCCAATCAGAGCGGGGTAAAACTGCCATATCTCAATTACTGGCATCATTCCCCCAAGGAATCAAAGACTTTGCGGAGGAACTGGAACTACAAGCTCAACAACTAGCAGAAGTTCAAAATGACCCTAGAAAGGTGGCTCAACTGTACTGTGAGAAGTATGAGAAACGCAAAGCTTTTACTGAGGAACAAAAGGCATCTATACACCAAGAAATAATTACGCCAGAAAATCAGGAAACTTTTGTCAAACAACTAGATTTATTTAGTCCTGAAGAAAATCATTTGGATGATGAAGCTGAAAAAGAGCAAGATGATTCCTTAATGTACAAAATTATTAAATCAGATTTACTAGGACATAATCAACTTATAGAAACTGAGAAGTTCAAACAAGAGTTAAATAAATTTATCCAGAATCAATGGCGTGATATTGCCGTTGGTAAAACTTTGACTTTTGACCGGGGAATGATTATTCCTTCTAAGAAATTAAAAAATGGGGAAATTTGTGTACCTTGGATCGATGAAGGCGAAAAAGTCCTTAACTTTCGTTCTCCTTTTCTCAACTCCAATGGTTTATGTGTCTCTGTTAATAAACACGTTGAAGACCGTTTAGCCCCAAATGGTTCACCATTAGAAGGAATCATCGTAGTTAATGATGAAGATCATAAACGAATACAAGCAAGATTGGAAACTGGTGAAGTAGCACCAAGAGAAACCGAATCTGAACGTCAGGCTAGAGATTTTGATGGTGACTGCATTGGTGTCGCCAAAGCAAGTAAATACCCCAATTTTACAGCAGAAGCTGAATACAGAAACCAGCCCGAAAATGCGTATGCTCCCACAGTCAAGCTGAAAAAGCAATCATTTTATAGGGAAGATAAAACCCAACCACCCTTTGAAGAAATTGCCATCCACATGAGCGACAGCATCAGCGTGGGGATCATTAATAATCAAGTTACAGCACTAGAAGCCTTGGAGTCAGAAATTGAAGTCCTAAATACTTATGGCACACCAGAGTTAAAATCACAATATTTAGACCAAGTTTCCCATCATTATCAAAGCTTATTTGAACAAGAACGTTACGACAAACCCAAACCAATTAGGTCAGAATATAAACCCTATATGGAACAGTTTGTAGCCCTAGCCAAAAATCCTCATAGAACGCCAGAAATCATGCAACAGGCGATGGATTTAAATCGTCAAATGTATCGCAGTATGATTGAAGAAGGATGTTATCAGAATCAAATAGCGGTAGATTTATTCAAGAGTGCCAAAACACCTGAGATGGATTTAGTTAAGGAGAACCAACGCTATTTATATCGTGACGTTAATTATATTAAAGATAAAAAATCAAAAGCAGCTTATTTAAACACTGGTATTACTTCCCAAGGCTACTCACCTGTAGAATTATTAATCAGCCAAACTAATAAATACTTTGAAAATTCCAAACTCGAATCTCGTCCCATAGTCCAATTTCAAGATTTATTTAAGGCAGTTGAATTTACCCCACAACAAAGATTTTCTGCCATCTTAGCCAAGCAGGAATTTGACCAGAAATTTAATGCAGCCGTAGCAATGGAGCGACGACGGGAAACTGAGCGGGGACCATCTGCCATAATTCAAACACAGCAAGGAGCGCAACTAGAAATTACTAACTTGACTCGCTATGGTCATCCGGGGATTTGGAATGGGCAAAGGTTGAATATTGAGCTAAAGGAAATTTCTGAACAATATCGCAGTCGGGAACGCCCTCACAAACTAATGGCGATCGCTCAAATTGATGGAGAGGTCGAAGATGGTCAACCTAAGTACCGTAAACTGGGAACAGTCAGCCAGCAGTCAGTAGAAGATTACAATTTGAAACCAGGAATGGTCACGGCTGGGGCTTTTCTCAAAGAAATTAAACCAGAATTGAGCCGGGGGCAAACCTCGTTACTATTTCAGCAAGCATACCAAAGTGCAGAAGCATTTCGCGCTTCTATCCCGGAGTCTGAGAGATTATCGGCGGCGGCGGCGGCTTGGAGTATATCAGCTACCAGACAAGATGAAGTAGAAGATAAGCAGCGAGATGTTCAAAAGAAAGTATCAAATTTCGCCTTTGCTGCTTTCCCTGATGAAATTGTGTCACGCCTGGAAGAACTGCAATTTACAGAGATGAAATTGGTGACGCTTGACAATGAGGCGAACAATTTCAAGGGTAAAGCTTGGAACCCAGATGAGAAATACCCAATAGAAATTAGGGCTAGTGAGCATCCACAGGATCATGAACGTCATGGTTCCCGGTTGATCTTTGTACAAGACGATGCTGGAGAGTACAAAGAATTTGCCATGTTGGAACCAAGGACAAGTCAGTTACCCATTGGCACAAAGGCTCAAGCCAACATAGTGCCTGGGGAAACCTATACAGCCATTGGTACTGTCGAGCAACCAGGGAAAGCGCCCGTTGAGTTCACGATCAGAGAAATTAGTAAGTTCTCTTATGCGGGGCGTGAGTTTCATGCCGAACCAGCCAACCTTTCAATTGGGACAGTACCCGTTCCTAATCAAGCGGTAAAAATTCAACTGGATGGGAGAACACTGGGGGAATTAGATACTGATTCCGTTAAACAACTTCAACAAGTCAATTATCTTAAGAATGGCAATCAACTCAACCTGAAACTCACACCTATTGGTGATGGTAATAAAACCACAACTTTAATTGGTGAATCACCCCAAGGGAATTTGTTAAAAATTAATAAAGTTGATGTATATGATTTTAAAAATGAAGCTTTTAACCAATGTGAATATAAAAAAGTAAATTTAGAAATTCCTCAATCAAAGACCAGGGATGCTGTATTTCTAGATGGTAAACCATTAGGAGTGTTGCATTTTAAGAAGGACAAGGAAGCACTTAAAGACTTGGGAGTTCTGCAATTTGGTCAGTTGACCGAAGTGCCAGCTACACTGCAAAGTAATTTTTCTCATACCTTTGTTAAAATTGACCCCAGCACAGTTGAATATCCTGAAGTTTGGACTAAGGAAAGTCAAGCATTTCCAAACAAGCCTGTTGTAGCTTCACCGCAACAGGAGATGATTGCGAAAAGTGCGCCGTTATTGCAAAAGATTAAAGAACGCCCCACTTTTTTGTTTACTACTCCAGAAGATAAAATGCTGGGGATCATGGGGATGGCGGTAGATGACCATAAGGTTGAAACTGTCACCCAGTGGCTAGAAAAACAAAATGTAACTTTTATTCAAGTACCAGCACAACTGGAAAATAAGAAAGGATTGGCGGTGTTTAACTTGGTGACTGCCTCCATACCAGACCAAACAGCCGAAGCCATGACCAAAAAGTTTGGGGAAATAATTGAATCCAGGGATGAATATCAGCAAAAAATTGATTCTTTACCAAATCGACCGAAATCTTTAAAAACGCCTCAGCAACCAGTTTTTACACAAACTCCAATTAGTCAACCACAAACTATATCTGGGAAACCTATCCCGATGAACTATCCCCTGATTATGCGAGGCGAATTAAATTCTCTCCCAGTGGATACCTGCATTGATGCCATGCGGGGATATGGCAGGACTCACACCACTAGAGCTTATGAACCTTACAAACAGTATGGATTTAAAGAAGGTGATATTGCGATCGCCTACGGCGGGGCTTCGCCCATCGCTTCTGGGGGAGGTAAACAGGTAGCTTTTCGAGTGGGCAAGCAGTACCAAATCACTCAACAAATGATTTCTGACCCCACTTACCAACAGCAATGGGCGCAAATGGAAAAGCATTCAGCCAAAGCATTACCAGAATTATTCACAGGTAAACCGAAGGTTTGGGGGCTAGAGATGGAACCTCTGGGAGATTATGTTGACGGCAAAATTGTGGACTTCCCTACACCAAAGATTGAGAAGAATATTAACGAACCAGTGACTATTGATGATTTGAGAAATTGGTACACTGCTGCTGACAAGTTGGGTAAACCAGATGAATATAAACAGAAAATTGTTGAGGTTGCTAATGAATTTAAACAAAGCCAAAAAATTTCAGACAAAGCTTTTGCAGCTATGAATCAGGATACTCACGAGTACCAATCTATTAGCCGAATTACTCAAATTGCTCAAAAAATTGGCTCAGTTATGGGTAAACCTGGAGCCGATGGTTCTACTCAAGTTCAAGGAAAAGTATACGATATTTCTTTTAATGCTCTACAAGAAGATTTAACCATTTTTACTAAAGATAAAAATATAATTCTTGATATTAAAGCTGGGAGACTACAAACTAATCAAGTTTATCCAGAAATAGTAACTTTTTTCGATGAGGCAAATGTAAAGATTGATGAACATTTGAATAAAAATCAACAGGAAAGTATAGAACGCTAGGTATATAAAACATGGAAGCTATTGATTTAGAACAAGCACAACTTTGGTACGAAAAAGGAATTGAATATGTTAATAAAGGAGATTTAGATGAGGTTGAACGCTGTTTTAGGGCAGCACTTTATTATAATCCTAATTTTGCTGAAGTTCATAATGCCATCGGGATGATTCTATTTCAAGTTAAAAAATATTCTGAAGCAATCCAACTTTTTGATAGTGCCTTAACAATGAATCCTAATTTTGCTGAAGCATATAGCAATCGCGCTTTAGCTCATTCAAAAATTTGTCATAAAACAGAATTTAATTTACTGCTAGATGATTTGAATAAAGCTATATCGCTGAAACCAGATTTAGCCGAAGCTTATTTTAATCGGGCTTGGGTTCATAAAGCTTTTCTGATTGATAATCAAGCAGCAATCCAAGATTATAATCAAGCTATTTCCATAAATCCTCAATATATAGAAGCCTATCTTCACCGAGGTGATGCTTATCTTTTATCTAAGGAAATAGAAGAATCAATCCAAGATTTTGATAGGGCGTTAGCGCTAGATACTGACCACGTAGAAGCTTACAGAAGCCGAGGAGTAGCCAGATTTGAATTAGGTGATGTGGATGGAGCTAAAGATGATTTATTTAAAGCCTTTGACTTGTTTTATGCTCAAGGTAATATGACTCATTGTGTTTTAACTAGGTCTGTGATTATGAGTTTATTTCCTGATTATGAAATATACAAGCATTTGTTTGGTGTAGAAAATAAAATGGCTAAGTAGGTGGGCGAGGCAAAACCTAAATGTATAAAGCAATGTTAAGAGGAGAA